>JBDSBN010000020.1:0-9174 GCA_039921585.1 Ginsengibacter sp.
TTAAAATCCAATATCCTATGAAAAACAGAGACGAAGATAATAATATAATTTTCATTTCCCATTTTTTTTTACAATTATTCTTATTTTAAGCTATTTAAAGTGATGAGATCAGTGTGTTATTTATTAAATGGCAGTGTTCGTTGAGTAAACGGTATCTCTTTAACGTAGCAGCTTATTCACATGATGGGTGTTAAAAAAATGAGTTACTAAAACCAGGTTTTCGGTTTTTTACGTGTAGAAGTGCTTACACCAAGGGATCCTAAAAGGCTTCGGATAATGGTGTTCCCGGTGGTGCGTAAAAGACTTTTTACCACACTGTTGCTTGCAACTTTTTCCAAAGTAGATGGTTCAGGCTTACCCGATTTTTTAGTATTAGCCTCAATTTCTGAAGATGCAACAGTGGCGGCGGCCAATTTGGCATTTAATAACTCATAAGCACTTTCAGTATCAATGACTTCATTATACTTTGAGATTAGCTTGGATTGATTGACAACGTTACTGATCTCTGCGTCTGTCAAAATATCCATTCTGCTTCTGGGAGTGCACATCATCACATGGGCAAGTGGAGTAGGAATTCCTTTTTCATTCAATAAGGTTACCAGGGCTTCACCAATTCCAAGACTCGTAATCAGGTCCTCTGTTTTATAAAAATCTGAAAGTGGATAGTTTTGAGCTGTTTGTTTAATGACTGTCCGGTCATTTGCCGTAAAGGCTCTTAAACTATGCTGGATCTTCAAGCCTAATTGTCCTAATACACTAGCCGGTATATCCATGGGATTTTGGGTGCAAAAATAGATACCCACTCCTTTTGACCGAATCAGTTTTATAACGGTATTTATTTGATCCAAAAGGGCTTTGCTTGCTTCCTGGAATATGAGATGCGCTTCATCAATGAAAATGATCAGCTTTGGCTTGTCTAAATCACCTTCTTCAGGAAAAATGGCGTAAAGCTCTGAAAGCATTTGCAACATAAAGGTGGAAAACAGTTTTGGTCTGTCTTGTATATCAGTCACTCGGAGGATGTTAATCATTCCACGCCCATCATCACTGATACGTAGCAGGTCTTCTACCTCAAAGCTTCGTTCACCAAAAAATAGATCTGCGCCTTGTTGTTGTAACTCGATCACTTTTCTTAAAATGGTTCCAGTGGAGGTTGTGGATATATTTCCATATTGGGCCTGTAACTCTTTTTTTCCTTCATTGCCTACAAATTGAAGAACTTTTATAAAATCCTTCAGATCTAAAAGCGGATATTGATTGTCATCACAATACTTAAATATCATTGCAACTACTCCACCCTGAGTATCATTTAGTCCAAGAATTTTAGATATTAGTACCGGTCCAAACTCAGAAACGGTAGCCCTTAAACGAACTCCCTTCTGTTCGCTTAAGGTTAAAAGCTCTACCGGATAAGCAGCCGGATTAAAGCTCATTTCTAATTTTTTATACCGGTCTTCTATTTTAGAATTTGTTGAAGCTGCTGCTGCAAGTCCGCTTAAATCGCCTTTAATATCCATCAATAAACTGGGTACACTGGCATCGCTCAGTGCTTCAGCGATCATTTGAAATGATTTTGTTTTACCGCCACCTGTAGCTCCTGATACAAGTCCGTGGCGGTTGAGAGTGCTTAAAGGAAGTCGGATTTCAGCCTCCGGATACACCACACCATCAAGCATGGCAGCACCAATTTTCACGCTTTCACCTTTGAAGGTGTAACCGGCTTTTATCTGGTCAATAAATTCTTCTTTTTTTGCCATTTCTTTTAATTTGAAAGATACAAAGTCAAATTTAAATGATAAGTTTGTCTTAACATTTAAATTTCTATATTTAAGCGGGTGGTTATGGCATTATATGTGTGAGCGATGTCCAATAACAACCCATTCTATTTTATCAAAAAAAAATTAAAATTTATGGAAAATAAGAAACCGAAGATCCTTATTTGTGAGGATGATCCAAATTTGGGAATGGTTTTAAAGAACTATTTAGAGCTGAATGATTATGATGTAACATTGGAAAGAGATGGAAGATTAGGATTGGCTGCTTTTCAAAGAGAAAAATATGACCTATGCCTGCTGGATGTTATGATGCCTAATATGGATGGTTTTACGGTGGCAGAAGAAATTAGAGATGTAGATCCGGATATGCCCTTATTCTTTCTGTCAGCAAAAACAATGAAAGAAGATATTATCAAGGGATATAAGCTTGGTGCAGATGATTATATCACCAAACCTTTTGATAGTGACGTGTTGCTACATAAAATAAAAGCTATTTTAAAGCGTAATGAAGAATTACAACGTGAAGAAGCAAACATTGAATATGATCTCGGGAATTATCATTTTAATCCAAGATTAAGACAATTAGGAATTGGTAAAGATGTTCAGACGCTATCTCCCAAAGAAAATGAATTGCTAAAAATGCTTAGTGAGTATAAGAATGATTTATTACCACGGGAATCTGCTCTTAAAAGAATCTGGGGTAGCGATACCTATTTTAACGGAAGAAGCATGGACGTGTATATTGCAAAGCTAAGAAAATATTTGAAAGGCGATCCAAATATCGAAATCGTGAATATTCACGGTAATGGATTCCGTCTGGTTGTTCAGGAATAACAAACAAACATTAAGATATATTCAACATGACCGCAGCTACAATAGCTGCGGTTTCTGTTCGTAGACGATTGGTGCCCAGAGATACCGGAATGAAATGTTCGTTTATAGCCTGTTCAATTTCTTCAGGCGTAAAATCTCCCTCCGGTCCGATCAGAACGATTTTTGATGAATGATCCTGACCTGTAAATTCCTTTAATTCCCGCTTTTGATCCTCTATACAATGGGCAATAAACTTTTTGTCATAAGAATTGCTCTGAGATATAAAATCCGGATATTTTGTTGGAGGGAACAAAATTGGCAGCCACACTTGTCTGCTTTGTAGCATGGCACTTACAAGAATCATCTTCATTCGATCTTCCCTGAAATGACTTTTTTCTGTTCTTTTACATCGGAGAGGGATAATTTCTGTTACACCAATTTCAGTGGCTTTTTCTAAAAACCATTCAAACCTGCCTGTATTTTTAACCAAAGAAATTGCAATGGCTGATTGAGCCATTCCTGGAGGATGCGTTTCTTTTTTAATTATCTTGACCTCCGTCTTTTTTTTATGTGCTAATGTTATTTCTGTGGTAAGCAGAATTCCTTTTCCATTAGTAATTTGGATGTTTTCTCCTTCTTTCATGCGCAGAACCTGGACAATGTGCCGGGAACTCTCATCACTTAATACCATGGGAGATTTCTCCTGTAAAACTTCTTCGTAAAAAAAAGGAAGCTGCATTGAAGGGATATTATTGGTTAATTAAGTGCATTCAAAATGGAATAGTGGTATTCCATCCAAAGTAAAATGAATTATTTCCTTTTATGTAAATCTATTGGTCATAATCCACCACAATTTTTTTACTTCTCGGATGTGACTGACAGGTTAAAATATATCCGTCTTTTACTTCGCTGTCTTCCAGTCCGTAATTGGCCTCCATTTCTACTTTTCCTTCGACCAGTTTTGCTTTACAAGAGCAGCAAACGCCACCCTTACATGCAAATGGTAAATCAATACCTTGTGCAAGTCCGGCATCTAAAACGGTATTGCTGTTATAATCTAACAAGAATTGGAAGCTCCGCCCATCTACGGTAATATTGACTTCACTTCCTTCATTATCTTCTTGCTTTACAGCTTCATAAACCTGAATATTTTGCTTTGTAGGTGTAGTAAACAATTCAAAATGGATTTTTTCTTTTTTAATCCCCCATCCGGTCAGGAAATCTTTTACACTGAATATCATTTCTTCCGGTCCGCAAAGAAAGAAATCATCCACCCGGTCCAGGTTAATTAGTTTAGATAATTGACGAATTTTCGAAACGTCAATTCTGCCATAATTAAAATCTGAATCCGTTCTTTCCCTGCTAAGGATGTGGAACAATCGAAAGCGTTGTAAATGTTTGTCTTTTAAAGCCTCTAATTCTTCTTTAAAAATAATAGAAGATTGATTTTTATTTCCGTAAACAAGGGTAACATTACTCTCTTTTTCTGTTTGTAATATGGTTTTTATAATAGAAATAATGGGAGTAATACCACTACCTGCTGCAAAAAACACATATTCTTTTTTGTTTTCCGGTTTTACCTCTGTATAAAAATTTCCGGTTGGAGGCATTACTTCTAAAACATCTCCCGCTTTGAGCTCCTCATTAGCATAGGTTGAAAAAACGCCGTTTTTGACTTTTTTGATGGCTACACGCAATTCATTATCTAACGGGCATGTACATATAGAAAAAGACCTCCGGTTTTCATCAAAATGTGTTTTGATAGTAAGGTTTTGTCCCTGCTTGAAAATGAATTTATCTTTGATGTCATCCGGTAATTCAAACAGAATAGATACGCAGTCAGAAGTTTCTCGTTTAACTTCCTTAACAGTAAGTGGGTAAAATTTATATGCCAAGTTATATTAATTTAAAGTTCCAAAAATAAGGGAACAAATGAAGCAAAGGGTTAAGAATTGTAGAAATTAGATTTAAAATAACGAATTGTTTCCAAAACATTGGTTATAGGACCTTAAAGATTAGCTTCGCTAAGCTTTTGTTTTAATAGGTAATTTAAAAAAAGTTTACAGTTAGTGGGTAATAATTTGGTTTAATAACCAAATTATTATTACTTTAGCAGCCCATTCATTATTTCCTCTTCCTATTTATTTAAACCGTACACCAAATTCCATTTTCTATAATACCGTGTATTTGAGGTTTCTATTCTATTGTTATAAATAACTGTTTTTTAATTAAAAATATTTGATTCCATATTTAGATGGATTACGTCTTTCTTGTGGTTTCAGAGGTAAGCAAGGCCGGTGATTTTTATCACTGGCCATTTTTTTTACTACTCAAATGAACGATTTATAAATTTATTTAGAGGCATGATCGTTTTGAAATCGTGAATAATTTGCTTCAATAAATCAGTTTTGAGCAGCTCGCTGTCTTGAATTGGTTTTGTTACAAAAAAGCTTTTTAATTTTAAAAACTCTCCCGCCGGATTATCTTTTTCATATCCTTTTGGGATATTCACCAGTACTTGTCCTTCTTCTCTTTCCAGAGAATGAAATGTTTTTTTAAATGAAGGAGCTTGAATGATCTCTTTAAATTCTGAAAAACAATAGTCTATTTCCTGCCGTACCTTTTTTAATTCCGGAGAGGCCGGCATCCAAATCCCGCCACCTGTGAAGCTCCTATTTCCGGGTTGAAGGTGAAAATAATAACCAGCGTATATCGATTTTTTACCCCCTTTCTTTAACGAACAAGCGATGTTTGTTTTGTAGGGTGTTTTATTTTTTGAGAAACGAATATCTCTATTGATGCGAAACATACACTGCCTGGGTGTGAGATCTTTAAAATCAAGATCTATATCAATCATCCCGTTAATAATTTCCTGAACGAGAATTTCAAAATCATTTTTTGCTTTTTGATATTCAGGCCGGTGTTCATCAAACCAGGTTTTGTGATTATTTTGTTCTAATTTCTTTAAAAAAGTAAGTGTGGGTTTTTGAAGCACTATAGATTGATAATAGATGAATAAATTAAAATAGTGATTTTGACAAAATTCCTATTTTAGAAACGTTGACAAAACTACAATGTACATATTTTCAATTCAATTTGAAGGAGGAGCCCTATTTATATCTGAGCTTAGGGGCTTACATGTGACCAGTTTTCGCCACTTTTAATTCTATAAATAGTCATTTCACTTACGTCGTATTTTTCCGCTAATTGTTTATGTGTCATTCGTCTTCGAGGGTTTTCAAGTGTTTTTTTAATGGATTTCACCTGAGTGGCATTTAATTTTAATCCTTTTAAACGTGATCGCTGCTTTTCTTTATAAGCTAATTTTCCTGGACTATTTTGTTGATGTTCAATAACTGTTTTTTGATTGGCCCACTGCAAGTTTTTAACCTGATTGTCCATTTTGTCATGGTTCAGGTGGATCACAAATTTTTCTTTTGAGGATTTCTTTTTCAGGAAAAGTTTTGCAATTTCCCGGTGAAAATAAAGAGTTGTATTGCCCCCGTCAACATGGAGGTTAAGCGTTTTGTACCCCGAAGTGACCGAGCCGTTTAAGAGTTTTCCATCCTCATAAACATCCTCTTGAAAACTTGCCACTCGTCCGTGTGTAGAAAAGGCATATTTATTCCTCAAAAGTTTATGCCCTTTGAATTGAAGAGACTTCCACTCCTCACCTTTTACTTTTTTGATCATTTGATTTGTTTTAAAAGGGGGTTTAAAAACTAAGTGTTTAACATTCTAAAAAAGTCGTCTTCAGAGATAATTTCAATGGTTTTTATTTTTTTGGCTTTTTCCAGTTTACTGCCGGCAGATTCGCCTGCAACAAGGTAATTTAAATTTTTACTAACTGATGATAATAATTTGCCTCCATTTTCTTCAGCTAAATTTTCCGCCTCATTTCTTTTTAATGTGGGTAGAGTGCCGGTAAAAAGAAATGTTTTACCTGAAAGAGTTCCTTCCCGGATTTGTTCTTTCGCCCCTTTCACATTCACCCCTTTTTCTTCAAGTGTTTTTAGCATTTGGATATTGTCTTCGTTTCGGAAAAAATCAAAGATGCTTTCACCAACTTTTTGACCGACATCTTTTAAGTGTTGCAATTCATTGAGTGTCATTTTTTCAAACTCAAAAATAGAATCCACACTTTTTGATAGGACCTTTGCCGTGGTTTCTCCTACATATCTTATGCCTAAACCAAATATCAGTCTGTTTAAGGGTTGTGATTTTGATGCTTCTATGGCATTTTTTAGGTTGTCAATTGATTTTTTTTTGAAGCCTTCCATCGCGGTAAGTTTATCAAAATCAATTGAATAAATGGAGGGGATATCACTTATTAACCCTTCTGAGTAAATTTTCCGCACATTGGCTTCACCGAAAGTCTTTATATCCATGGCATCCTTGCTCCCAAAGTGGATAATGCGCTCTACTACTTGTGCTTCACAGTTTATATTCACACATCTCCATACTGCCTCGTCTTCGGGTTTTACAAGTAAATCCTGACATACTGGGCAATGAGTAGGAAAGATAATTTCTTGTTCCTCACCATTGCGTAATTCTGTGAGGGGTTTTACGATATATGGGATAACATCTCCGGCTCTTTCAACGATAACAGTATCGCCTATTCGTAAGTCTTTTTCAGCAATCATGCTTTCATTAAAAAGGGATACAGAGCCAACCATGACTCCACCAATTGGTACGACTTCTATTTTGCCCACCGGGGTGATTGCGCCGGTTCTTCCCACCTGAAATTCTACATTAATTATTTTAGAAGTTGCCTGCCTTGCTTTAAATTTATAGGCAATGGCCCAGCGTGGATGATGGGTAGTGCTGCCCGCCTGCTGTTGTAATTCTATCTCATCGGCTTTTATCACCATGCCGTCAATTTCATAAGGAAGTTGATCTCTTTTTTCTTCAAAACTCAAACAAAAATCAAGCACCTCTTCAATTTCGGAAAATAATTTTTGCTCATTAACCGGAGTTTTAAAACCTACAGCAGACAGTAATTGTAATGTGCCGGAATGCGTATTAAGAAATCGAGGAAAATTTTCTAATCCTTTTTCATTCAATTTAATATAGCTGACGTGGTACAGGATAGCTTCCAATTTACGTTTACCAACGGACGCTGGATCTTTCATTCTAAGAGAACCTGCAGCTGCATTTCTGGGATTTGCTAATGGCGCCAATCCTTCTGCAGTAAGCGTTTCATTAAAAAGTCTGAAATTTTCTTTTGTGAGTAAAACTTCACCTCGTATTTCAATCGTTTCAATTCCGTAATCCGAAAAACGGGCGGATAAAGGAATGGATCTGATTTGTTTAATATTCGTAGTGATATCATCTCCTGCAGCTCCATCGCCTCGTGTAGAACCACGCATTAGCAAATCATTTTCATAAATAAGGGATATGCTCGCTCCGTCAAATTTAGGCTCTACACTGAAATGAAGTTTCTGGTGATCAATTAATCCATTCAGTCTTTTGTCCCAACTGATTAAATCCTCCGGATTGTAACTGTTCTCCAGGCTAAGCATGGGCACAAGATGCTCAACTGTTTCAAACTCTTTATTCAGGTCGCTTCCTACCCTTTGTGTGGGAGAATCAGCAGTAATCAGGTTCGGATGGAGCTTTTCCATCTGTTCCAGTTTTTTATATATAGTGTCATATTCTACATCGGATATTAACGGATCCGATAAGATGTAATATCTGTATTCATGAAATCGCAACACTTCGCGTAGATCTTCCATCTCCGTTTCTCCTTTCAAGGCGCGCTGTGTCAAGTTCTGTAAATCAAGGGTTTTCTCTTTTGTGTACATTCTCTTCTGGGTTAAAATAATTTTTCCAAAGTTAATAAGGATGCTCAGAATCATAGGGCAACTTTTATTTAGCTTGCTATGTGTAAAATAATGAATGTTGAAATTCGGTAATCATTCACTCCTCAGAAATTTCAATCCGTTACTGCTTCTATTTTGAAACATACATTTTCAAGTTGTTTCTTAATTTATTTTAGTAGAAGTGTCTTACGCATTCTGTATTTTTTATAAACCTGTTTTTGGAGTTTATATCTATACGTATTCTAATTAATTCTATAATTAAAATTGTTTTTGTTAATAATGTGTGTATTTTACACATTGAAAGGTCGTGCGGGATTGCCTTTTTTATTCTATTAACATCAAGTGAATTTCCTTAAAATTGAATTCTTATGAAGAGATTATTACTTCCATTATTATTATTGATTTCAACTTTTACAGGATTTGCTCAGGTTTTATCCTGGAATCCTTATTTTGTTACAGAAAGTACAACGACATTCACGATTACTGTAGATGGATCTAAAGGCAATCAAGAATTGTTTTTTTATACTCCGGTGACGGATATTTATGTACATATAGGTGTCATAACAAGTGCGAGTACGAATCAGTCGGATTGGAAATATTCTAAGTTTAATTGGGGTGTTGCTGATGCAGCTTCAAGAGCAACATCGTTGGGGAATAGTAAATGGTCTTATACCATTACAGGCGGTTTTAGGAATTATTTTGGGATAACAAACCCAGCTGAAAAAATAGAAAAAATTGCCATTCTATTCCGAAATGGAAACGGA
>JBDSBN010000021.1:0-25110 GCA_039921585.1 Ginsengibacter sp.
ACTTCCCATTTTTTTGGTGGTATCAATGCCACAACGTATTTGTTTCCATCAGTTCCTGTATAGCTTCCTACAAGTTTTGTTTTTGCATCAGGGATATCCAAATTGATGGTTGTTATCTCTCCGTTAACTGTGATGTTTATCATCCAGGAATGTGATCCTGAAGGCATGGTAAATACGGCTGCTCCTTCATATATTCCGTTAGAAATATTATATACAGGTTGTTCAGATGGGCTGCTATGCTTCATAGATCCCATGTCCATGAGTGGTTGAATAGTTAAGGAAGCATCAGGTACAATTTTATTCGCCGCGTCTAAAACGGAAATGTACAGCTTGTGAAAACCCGTAGTAAGAGGTGCATCTGACCATAAAGTTACCTTCTCATTTTTTCCGGTAACTGCTTCACCGAGCTTTATTTTTTCCGTGATTTTCTCATCTGGATTTGTATTTTCTTTTTTGCAGGAGGTAAAAAATATTGTAATTGTAAAAAGGAAGAAAAGTAATTTTTTCATTATAAATATATTGGGCGGTGCACAGAAATTACCTGTGACAGCTTTTGATTAATAGTTATGTCAAGTATGATTTTGCCGGTCAATTGGCATTAAAAAGGAGAACATGATAAACGTAATGTTTCATCATGATGTGATAAGGGAGTTAACACGAAGGCGGACGGAAAATAAACTTATTACTTTTATAAGTTCTTTTGTCGTTTAAGGCAAGTCCAAAATTGTTTTTGGATACGGGTAAAAGAGGAATTAGATGGAATTGTTCGGCAGTTATGAAAGGTTTTGTTTCTTGTAGATCCCTGGGTATTTCTTTTTTATTTTCTCTTTCCAATTCTTTCTTCAGGGCACAGGTTCCTTTACATTCCAGCTGAGGTTTGTTCTTGTTTTCACAAAGTGTTTGCTCAATGACATCACGATGTAAATAGAAATCTGCCATAACAAAAGCTTTACTGAAGGTTTGCACCAGCAATGCTAAAAATATTGTTATGGTTAAAATAATTTTCACGCGGCAAATATACTATCAGGCAATTGTTTTATCTTGATAGGAGTCAATTTTCACCATGATGGTGATCATAAAATAAATAGTTTAATCGATTGGCTTTGGGCTTGCAATGATTTAAAAAGATTGTTAAAAAGAAAACCGGGATTTACAAACGAATGCTTTTATCCTGGATTGATATAGAAAACGTTCATGAATTATATGTGGCTCCATTTTTAATCGGGGATTTTTTCACACCATCCATTATTTTCTGATCCGAAGCAGAGTGTAGCTTTTTGAAAAAGTAAGGGCTTTATTAAAGACTCCGTCTTTATTTTCCGGGAAAATATCCATTGGATATAATCTGTAAACAAACTGATGGTTTGCAGAAACGATTGGTAAGAAATCAAGCTTTACAAAATATAAGTCGAATACATTGTTGAATAACTCCATCTTCGATCCTGAATCTAATTTCCTGGTTTTACTAATTTTTGTGCTGAGGCACGAATAGACTCCTCCTGGTGAGCAGTAGAAATCTTTTTGAGTCTTACTTTAAATTGATCGGCAATTTTTAAATCTTTCACGGATTTAATCGCCATTTTTAAAACGCCTGCATCATTGTCCTCCAACACTTTTTTTAAAATTTTGGCAGCTGCCGGAGAAGATTTTATTTTTTGTGCACCATATGCTGCGGCAATTCTTACTGTTGCAAATTTATTATCTGCGGCATCTGTTAAGATTTGTGGTGTTGATTCATCCTTGATATACCCGACAAGATATGCAGCTTTTGTAGCCAGGTTTTCATCATCGCTTTTTAGGATCTCCTGCAAGATTGGGAGCACTGCCGGACCAAATTTAGCAGCTGCGGCCGGGTAATCCAATTCGTCCTGCCTAAGAAAATTGATAAGTTCCTGGTTTATTTGATCATTATTTGATTGCATCTTTTTTGATTTTAATTATTTTATATGGCCGTGCTTAAATTGCTGTTAATCATCGACGTTACTTCTGAGGAGATTAAATCCGGTGGTGGATTGGTAATATTAAATGTACCATTACCTGTCATTAGCCGATTATTGTTATTTACATGATTAAGGGTTAATACATGACCTAGTTCATGCGCTAAAGTCCAGCGGGATGCACTTCTGACAACGACTGCCCCTGGCCGTCCTGTTGGAAATGCAGCACAACCATTATATGAAGGAACGGTACTTCTAACAAAATAGACCACCATATCGTTTGTACCCACAAAATTCCTGTTCCCAAATAGTGTCACTTGTTCCGAAGTAGAACTACCCATTGTACAGCCACCTACATCAACGTCTTCCAGTGAGGGGAGGTTAAGATTTTCCGTCGTAACCCAATCCACGCGAATGCCGGCCATTGCATATACTTCCTGCATAGCAGCAAATTGTTCATTTAATGTAAAACTTACAGGGTTGACCAGGCATTTTACATGCACCCGAATTCTTTCTTTCAACACTCTGACCCCTGCAGTTGGAGACCAATAAATGCTTCCTTTTTGAAAGTGTGATATTCTTCCGGCTCCGCCGAAAACAATCAGCTCATCAGAGATGGGGTATTTCAGAAAGCTTTTTTCCCATCCGAGGGATGCCCAGTGACTTCTGATAGCGCCATGTACTTCATGAGCTCCGGTAGACGGACTCCAGTAAATACTTCCACGCTGAAAGTGGTTATATCTTCCAATTTTGTCCGGACATATCGATTCGTTCGTAAGGGGATAACCTAAAAAACTTTTTTCCCAGCCAAGGGAAGCATATTTGTTTCGGATAGCGCCATGCACTTCCCATGCTCCGGTAGAAGGACTCCAATAAATACTTCCACCCTGAAAGTGATTGTATCTTCCTATCCCATCCGGACACTTGCTTTCATCCGTTAACGGGTAGCCTAAAAAACTTTTTTCCCACCCAAGCGAAGACCATCTTTGTCTGATAAGTCCGTGCACTTCATGAGCATTTGTAAGAGGATGCCAATAGATAGAACCATTTGCATAATGCTGGTATTTCCCTGTCCCATCCGGACAAGTTCTGATGGGAGTAAGAGCAGCGCCTAACCACCCGGATGCTCCTCCCAGTGAATTGTATTTTAAAGTGATGGGGTGAAGGAATTTAAATTTTTCAAGGTCCAGAACATGATCCAGAATAGGTTTGGTTTGGATCTCTTTAATGTTTTTGATCTTTTTGATAGAGATTGACTTTGACATCTTTAGCGTTTTTTTGATAAAAAAGGAGGGGCTATTAGGATTATAAATATAAAATTGATATTCCTAAGGAGTTATCGGAAATGAATATACGGGAGGTATGAATGAATATTTGGAAGGATTCTTTTTATAAGTGGTGTAAATAATTTTTACACAAACTTTCGCCTTCTGATTTCTTCTCTTTTGAGTCAGACTTAATTATTTGAACCGATTTTTTTAGAATGATTCGATATTGCATTTTTTAAGTGATTTGCTTCTTTTATTGTACGCTTTAAAATATTTTGTCTGATTTCTTAAATATTTTCAGGTATTCAGCGGGAAACACATTATTTTTACTTGAATAGTATTGATCACTTAACGAACGAACTAATTGAAGATAGCAATTTTAAAAGAGCGCAAATCTCATGAGAGAAGGGTGGCTCTTACTCCCGATTCAGTTAAAACTCTGACCAAAGCAGGCTTCCAATGTTATTTAGAATCCGGAGCAGGATTATCTGCCGGATTTTATGACACACAATACGAAAAAGCTGGTGCAATAATAAGCAGTGATGTGCCATCCATTCTGGGAGATGCAGATATTCTACTGAAAGTAAATGCTCCTGAAATTTCAGAGATACAACAATTAAAAGAAGGAGCTGTAACGCTGTCCTTTTTATATGCATATACGGTTCCGGAAATTGTTGAAGTAATGAAGAAGAAGAAGATTTCTTCCTTTGCAATGGATGCTGTTCCCCGGATATCCCGTGCACAGAAAATGGATGCTTTAAGTTCTCAGGCAAATCTTGCCGGATATAAGTCGGTAATCATGGGAGCAAATGCGCTTGGTAAAATATTTCCTTTAATGATGACAGCCGCCGGAACGATTACGCCGGCAAGAGTGTTGGTTTTCGGGGCAGGTGTTGCCGGTTTACAAGCTGTCGCAACGGCCAAACGATTAGGTGCAGTTGTGGAAGTAACGGATGTGCGGCCAGAAACGAAAGAGCAAGTAGAGTCATTAGGTGGCCGATTCCTGGAAGTTGAAGCGGAGGGGGTGCAAACAGAAGGCGGATATGCAAAAGAAGTTTCGGCTGATTATCTTCAGAAGCAAAAAGAGCTGGTAAGCAAGCACGTTGCTGATGCAGATATTGTAATAACTACTGCGCTGGTAATAGGGAAAAAAGCTCCGGTTTTGGTGACAGAAGACATGGTAAAAAGTATGAAGCCAGGTTCTGTTATTGTAGATATGGCTGTGGAGAGCGGAGGGAATTGTACATTAAGTGAATTCAATAATACTGTTGTAAAACATAATGTAACGATTATTGGAGAATCGAATCTGCCCTCTTTGGTTGCCGTGAACGCCAGTGAATTATACGGGAAAAATATCAGCACTTTATTATTGCATCTGGCAGATAAAGAGGGCTTTAAATGGGAGATGGAAGAAGATATTACCAAAGGTTGTCTGATCACACATAAAGGTGAGTTAGTTCATCCGTTTACAATAGAAATTTTAAACAAATTATCATTATGAATGCAGAAACACTGATTGTATTGCTGTATGTATTGGTATTGGCCAGTTTTGTTGGTTTTGAATTGATTTCAAAAGTTCCGCCCACTTTGCATACGCCGCTAATGTCCGGGTCCAATGCGATATCAGGAATTACGATCGTCGGAGCGATTGTCGCTTCCGGTCAGGATTTTGGAATGGTTAGCAAAGTATTAGGAATCGCAGCGCTTTTCCTTGCCACCATTAACGTAGTCGGGGGATATATGGTTACGGACAAAATGTTACGAATGTTTAAAAGAAAAAAATAGAGAATGAACCAGGACTTACTGATTAAAATTGCCTACCTGATTGCCTCTGTCATGTTTATTATCGGAATAAAAATGCTGGGCAAAGTGTCTACCGCCCGAAGAGGAAATGCCATTAGTGCCGGAGCCATGTTGATTGCCATATTGATTACTTTACTGGACAATCAGATACTAACGTTTACAGAAATATTTTTGACGATACTGGCAGGTTCTATTGTCGGGGCCATAGCTGCTTATAAGGCAAAAATGACTCAAATGCCAGAAATGGTTGCTGTCCTGAATGGTTTTGGGGGTGCAGCTTCTGTTCTGGTTGCTTTATCAGAATACTGGAAGTTTATTCATCAGGAAAATGTGGTTTCTATTGACATAGTGGTTATGATTTCCGTATTGTTAAGTGTATTGATCGGAGCGGTTACATTTACCGGATCTATGATTGCTTTTGGAAAACTAAATGGAACAATTAACGGCCGGGCAATCACTTTTAAAGGACAGCATCCATTAAATGCCGTTTTCTTTTTAGCCGTATTAGTGCTTTCTGTCATGGTTGTCCTTTCTCCGGATATCAGCTGGTTGATGATGGGGGTTTTAATCATTAGTTTGTTATTGGGAATACTCACAGTTATTCCAATTGGCGGAGCGGATATGCCGGTAGTTATCTCTTTGCTCAATTCTTATTCCGGTATTGCCGCCTGTGCCACAGGTTTTGTTTTAAATAATCAGGTATTAATCATAGCCGGAGCACTGGTGGGTGCTTCAGGACTAATCCTTACAAAAATTATGTGTAAGGCCATGAACCGCTCTCTGGTAAGTGTGCTCCTGGGCGGATTTGGACAAACTGCCGGATCTGATTCAGGTTCAGCGCAACATGTAGTTACCAAAGAAGTAGGGGTAGAAGAGGCAGCCATGATATTCGATTCGGCATCTTCTGTTATTATTGTACCTGGATATGGTATGGCAGTAGCTCAGGCACAACATGTGGTAAGGGAATTATCGGATATTCTGGAAAAGAAAAAGATTTCTGTAAAATTCGCTATTCATCCTGTTGCAGGCCGGATGCCGGGTCACATGAATGTGTTACTTGCTGAAGCGAATGTGCCCTATGATAAATTGATAGAAATGGATGATATCAATGATGAATTTGCCAATACGGATATCGCCTTAATTATAGGTGCAAATGATGTGGTGAATCCTGCTGCTCATACGAATCCGCAAAGTCCTATTTATGGAATGCCGGTTTTAAATGTGGAGAAAGCCCAAACCGTTATTGTTTGTAAAAGGAGTATGAATCCCGGATATGCCGGCATTGAAAACGAACTTTTTGGTTACCCGAATTGTCTGATGTTATTTGGTGATGCCAAAGCAACGATGACGAAAGTGGTTGGTGAGTTGAAGGATATGTAATTACTTTTGTTATTTCAGAAGATCGGAAAGATTTGCCTGGTTGTCTGTTAGGATTACTTATTCAAATTCACATTCTGATTGATTGTTTACCTTTTCTTTACATGTATCCAGCTGCTGTGCATTTCTCCCGGAGTTTCAATGACCACTTTGTAAAATATCGCGGGAAGAGTGCTCAAATCAATCGTTGCTTCTTCATCTTTAAGAAAAACAGTCGCTCGCTGGTGATAAAAATCTTTCCCCACTTTTGGAAAATGATTGGTAGTGCTGACCCAAATTTTTACCCTTCCTTTTGTTTCAAGGGCTCTCCAGGAAAGATATAATTCTCCTCCGGAAAATCTTGCGCGAAAGTTTGTAGCATATAATTTTCCGGTTAAAGGAATGCCGTCAATTTCCATTCGTTGTTCCGCAGGAAATATGATATTTAAATATTGTGCGATGGAAGGCATGATATCAACTATCCCGGATTTTCCACTTTTAAAATAATCATTCAGATCTGAAGCGTTTGTAACGATCCAGGTACTTCTTTCTCTGGCTGATTGACCGCCATGATCTTTGCCGGTAACAGCGTCACGACCATGATCGGTTGTGATCCAGATTTGCCATTCTTCATTGTGATTTTTTTGACGGTATTGGATGGCCTCCCATAATTTACCCATTTGCGCGTCCATAATTTCTACCGCTTTGTAAAAGTTTTCGCTATCTCCATATTTATGCCCCATATCATCTGTGTATTGCAAATACACCCACGACAAATCCGGAGCGTCTTTTTTAATGTATTCCACTGCGTCATTTACAACTGCCTCATCAATTTGATGAATATATTGACTCTCGTTATCATGAGGATAGTTTAGTGTATCTAATTCTAATCCATCAAAATGATGATCTATATGAATGTTTCCCGTTGCAGGTAACCCTTCTCCTATCAACTTGGTTCTGTTGTCCTGCCAGGTTGAGAAAACAGCTGTTTTTTTATTCGGATATTGATTCTTGAAATATCGAAATATGGTCCAGTAATGATAGTTGGGCTCCGCAATATGATTGTCTACTACATTGTGTTTGTTTGCCCAGGTACCTGTGAGTAAACTATTATATCCTACAGCGGAAATGGTTGGAGATTCTGAGTATCCGCCTCTTTCCCCACCAACATACGATTTTGCAAAGCCGCCAATTTTTGCAATACCATCCAGGTTTGGAGTTTTAACTTTGGAAATAACATCAGCCGGTATGCCATCTGCAACCACAAAAAGAACTTTCCGGATTTTTTGAGCAAAACTTGTTTGCCCTAAAATCATGAGGAAGAAAAAGAGAATGATATTTCTTGCCGTGGAATAATATTGAGTCATAGTATTTTTTTTAGGCGGTTTTATTCATGATATTTTTAAGATACCATAGATACACACATTACAAAACTGCTTCTACATTTATTTTTATTGAAGGAATGATAATGTTGATTTAAATAAATGTTTTTCGATGAATGGAATGTTTCCTGAATGTAATGACTCTTTCGGGAATTTCCATGGCAACACTGAAGTCATTTGTTTGCATTGTCAATATTTTAACAGTCTGAGTGCTTTATTTTAAGCCGGTTGTGATAAGTCCTCATGAGGCTTGTCATGATGAATTTAGGTATTTGAATTGGTGTCTTTTAAAAAAATGGTCGGACTGTTTAACGCAAATTTTTAGGTGTTTTATAAGTATATTTAATTTTTAATTTAAGTAGTTTACTGAGATTCTTTTATTAGGAACAAGAATAAATCGCATATTATGAATCTGACCACTCCTTCTTCATTGACCGGAGGCATGAAATATCAATTAGAAATTTATGCTGCCGGAACACAAAAGATAAAACCTTCACTACCTGTTTCATTTGAAGAACTGGAGGTAAAAGCCAGTGAGGTATTATCTCCGGAAGCTTTCGCCTATGTTGCCGGAAGTGCAGGGTCTGAAATAACCACATCCAATAATAAAGAAGCATTCAATCATTGGCAAATTGTTCCCAGGATGATGGGGGATGTTTCAAATAGGAGTATTGCCGTTGAATTGTTTGGAATGCCCTTGGCTTCCCCTATTTTATTGGCACCGATCGGCGTGTTATCCATTGTGCATCCCGAGGCTGAAATAGCCGTGGCTCATGCGGCGAAGGATTTACAGGTGCCGCAAATTGTCAGTACGGTTTCCTCCAAAACTCTTGAAGATATTGCAGTTGTTAATGGCGATAATCCTCATTGGTTTCAACTGTATTGGGGAAGGAATAAAAACTTTACCCGTAGTCTGATTAGCCGGGCGGAAAAAGCAGGGTATAAAGCAATAGTCGTTACGCTCGATACCCGAATTTTTGCCTGGCGGGAAAGAGATATTAAAAATGCTTATCTGCCTTTTTTCTATAACGAAGGGCTGGCAAATTATTTATCAGATCCTGTTTTCCTGGCTGAGGTAGGGAATCCGGCAGAAGATAGATTAAAAACCATGATGCATTTTGCTCAATGCTTTTCAAATCCAACCTCAACCTGGAGTGATCTTCAGGAAATAAGAGAATGTACAAAACTGCCCATTATAGTCAAAGGAATTCAGCATCCTGATGATGCAAAGATGGCGATAGATCAGGGCGTGGATGGGATCATAGTTTCCAATCATGGAGGCCGGCAGATGGATGGAGCGATAGGATCATTAGATACGCTCAGCGGAATAGCTGATGCGGTGGGAGATAAGACAACGATCCTTTTTGATAGTGGTATCCGCAGAGGTGCAGATGTTTTTAAAGCGATGGCAATGGGTGCAAAAGCTGTATTATTTGGAAGACCTTATGTTTATGGATTAGCCATCGGAGGAGAGAAAGGAGTAAAAGAAGTTACCGCAAACTTACTGGCAGATGTGGACCTTTCATTAGGCCTGGCTGGCTGCACTTCCTGGAAAGATGCTACAAGAGACCGATTGTTTTCTACTCAGCAGAATACTTTAAAATAAATTCCCAAAACTTCATTCCTATATTTTTATTTGAAAGTTTGTTATTGAAAAATCAGGATTTGTCATTTGATATTTAACCTGATTCTTCGGGGAATTTACCAATCATTTTGTAAGATTCTACGCTAAAGCCTTTTTTGATCTGAACAAAAATCCGAATGATATTTTGTTTAAACTTTACAATGCTAATTTTTACGTGCAAAAATAAAATATGAACAAAATCCAGGAGTTTGAGAAAGCAATAGAAAGTTTTTCTGAAGAAATAAAATACCTGACGCGGAGTACCAGAAATCTTATTTATCAAATATTGCCAACTGTGGTGGAGGTAGTTTGGGTAAAGCAAAAGAATTCCGGGTTTGGAACCGGGATAAAAAAAAAGACAGAACATTTTTGTTGGATTATGCCGGCAACAAATCATGTGACTTTGGGATTTAATTATGGTTCAGAACTTCCGGATCCAAAAAAGCTACTTGAAGGAACAGGTAAATTATTCAGGCATTTTAAAGTAAAATCTATAGACGATTTATCAAATCCCGATTTGCTCAAAATATTAAAGCATGCAACCACCTACAGAGTGCCACCTATTTCAGAATAAATGAAAACAAGCCATTTAAATTTGCCCATGCATTTGAAGCTGCACATTTCAAATATCTTTAGAGCATGAATCAGATAAGGAATGCAAAACCAGAAGATCTGGAAGCTATTGTAAACATTTATAATTATGCCATACGGTCAAAATTTGAAACGGCCGATACAGAAGAGATAAAATGGCAGGAAAGAATTCCGTGGTTTAATGATCATGATCCGGCAAAGTTTCCCATTTTTGTTTGTGTACAAAATGAAGTTATCACCGGATGGCTTAGTATTAGTCCATACAGACCGGGGAGACATGCTTTAAGGTTTACCATGGAGATTAGTTATTATGTACATCCCGATTTTAAGCGGAAGGGAATTGGAAACAAATTATTGGAGCATGGAATTGCAGAAAGTAAAAATCTCCAATACAAAACGCTATTTGCGATTATACTGGAGAAAAATGAAGCCAGCATAGAATTGTTATCAAAATATGGTTTCCAACAATGGGCGCATTTACCAGCTGTAGCAGATTTTGATGGGATCGAATGCGGACAGGTATATTATGGATTGAAGATCGCCTGACACCATTAAAGTGAAAAGCTATTTTCTTTCTTATGTCATTTCAGGTTTTCATAATATTCCTGGTGTAGCTTTTTAATCTCCTCCAGTAATTCCCCACTTGCAGGTCCCTTTACATGGATACCAGGAATAATTTCTTCTACCGGATAAAATCGAATAGGTGATGCGGGAGCTTGAAACTCTTTTAGCCATTGGTTCAATTGTTTTCCGGAGCTCAAATAAATTATATCACCCAGACCCACCCAACCGTGAGCTGCCGAACACATGGGGCAATGCTCTCCCGTAGTGTACATTTTTGTTTTTTTTCTTTGTTCAGAATTCAGGTTTTCGGCGGCCCACTGAGCCAGTTCGAATTCGGGATGGGCCAGGGGAGTTAATTCGTTCACTCGATTCCGGGCTTCGGCGATTATCTCCTCCTGATCATTTACAAGTACTGAACCAAAGGGTTTGTCTCCGGCCTTTACAGATTCTGCCGCCAGTGACAAGCAGCGTTTAAGATGTTGCAGGTCTATTTCTGTGAGTTGATTCATATCGTTATTTTTATTTGATAAGTAATACGTTTTCTTGCCATTTAATATAAGATTCTTTAAGGAAATAAATGAAATAAGAAACGGTGTTTTTCCGGCAATTTGTTTTCCACGAAATTTTAATGATTAAAAGAGATCTTAAGAATTTGTGCTTAGTAGATAAAAGAAATCATATTTTAAGTGCCGTGTATGTGATAGGAATGCCTTTGCACTAAGCGTTTTATCCGGACCTCAGCGATTCTTTGCGGAATAATAAATTATTTGCTAACACTCCCTTTCCTCCTTTCCGATTTTCGTAGCTTTGCACGATGCAGGAATATTTAAAGGGATTGAACGATGCTCAACGGGAAGCGGTGCTTCACCGGGATGGGCCAATAATGATTGTAGCAGGTGCCGGAAGTGGTAAAACGAAAGTTTTAACCACGCGTATTGCCCATTTAATGGCGACAGGTGTGGATTCATTTCAAATTTTGGCACTCACTTTTACCAATAAAGCGGCTGCTGAGATGAAAGAAAGGGTGGGGAAAATTTTAGGAAATAATGAAGCCCGGAATTTATATATCGGAACATTTCACTCTGTATTTGCACGTATTCTGCGTGCGGAAGCTGACAAATTAGGCTATCCAAAAAACTTCACCATTTATGATTCGGATGATGCCAAGAATGTAGTGAAAACGGTTATTAAAGAATTAGGATTGGATGATAAACATTATAAACCCAATACAGTTTACAATCGTATTTCCAATGCGAAAAACAGTCTGATTACACCGGATGAATACATAAATGATTATGGACTTCAACAGGAGGATGCACGCGCGAATCGTCCGATGACCGGTCAGATTTACATGGCCTATTGTAATCGTTGTTTTAAAAACGGAGCAATGGATTTTGATGACCTTCTCATGAAGTTTTATCAATTATTAGCCACACATCCCGAAAGTCTGAGCAAGTATCAGCGGAAGTTTAAGTACATCATGATTGATGAGTATCAGGATACCAATACATCGCAATACCAAATTATAAAATTGTTGGGTGCGATGCACGAGAATGTGGCAGTGGTAGGAGATGATGCCCAAAGTATTTATAGTTTCCGGGGAGCCACAATTGAAAATATTCTGCAGTTTCAAAAAGATTATGATGAGGTAAAAGTAGTAATGCTCGAACAGAATTACCGCAGTTCTCAAATGATTTTGAATGTTGCCAATGATGTTATTTCCAACAATAAAGGGCAGATACCAAAAAAGTTATGGACCAGTAATACAGAGGGGGAAAAAATTAAGTTGGTACGAACTGCTACGGATAATGAAGAAGGTAAAAATGTAGCGGATACGATTCAGGAACAAAAATTACGCAACCATTTTAAGAATAGTGATTTTGCTATTTTATACAGAACAAATGCTCAAAGTAGAAGCTTTGAGGAAAGTTTGCGCCGCATGAATATTGCTTATCGTATCTATGGCGGTATTAGTTTTTACCAGAGGAAAGAAGTAAAGGATATGCTGTGTTACTTAAGAGTAATCGTAAATCCTGGTGAAGAAGAATCTTTAAAAAGAATTATTAACTATCCTGCTCGTGGTCTGGGAAAAACCACGATTGAAAAAACAGTTCTTTATGCTAATGAGCATAATATTTCTATGTGGAATGTGCTCGAAAGAGCGGCGGAGTTTGGATTCAGAGCCAACACACTTGAGATCATCAACAATTTTGTAACCATGATCAAGATGTTCCAAAGTGAATTGGATAAAAAGAATGCGTACGATGTGGCCATCTTGGCAGGGAAAAATACTGGGCTGGTAAAAGATCTTTTCAACGATAAAACAACAGAAGGTTTAGCACGATATGAAAACGTGCAGGAGTTATTAAATTCGATTAAAGAATACACAGAAACTCCGACAGATGACGGGGAATTATTGGATAAAAGTCTGGGAAGTTATTTGCAGCAAATTACTCTTTTGACGGATGCGGATAACGATAAAGAAGATAGTGATGTGGTCAAACTGATGACCATTCATGCTTCAAAGGGACTGGAATTTCCAGTGGTATTTGTTGGAGGATTGGAAGAAACACTTTTCCCGAATGCAATGTCTATCAATACCCGCGAAGAATTGGAAGAGGAAAGAAGATTGTTTTATGTGGCAATTACCCGTGCAGAACACAAATTGTATTTGAGTTATGCCAATACCCGCTACCGTTTTGGAAATCTGACGCAAAATGAGCCCAGCCGGTTTTTAGATGAGCTTCCGGAAGAAAGAATCGACAAAACATATGCCGGCGGAAATATGCGCAATAACCAGGGCAGCAATAACTGGAACTCATTTGCCAGAAATAGGCAACCAAATGTGGGTGTAACCAGCACACCCCGACAGACATATACTCCGAAAGAAAAGCCGGCTTATATGGCTCCAAAACCAGCTAATTCTTTAAAGGAACATGTTCCTACAGCTGATTTTGCACCAAGCGATACCAGTAATTTACAGGTAGGTCAAAAAGTAGAACATCAAAAATTTGGTTTCGGTGAAGTCGTTAGAATGGAAGGAGCAGCACATAATCCAATATCTACCATCAATTTTGAAAATAACGGGGAGAAAAAAATTATGTTGAATTATGCGAAACTGAGGATTGTGGAGGGATAGGTTGAATGCTTCGCGTTGAATGTCGTTGAATACTGCGTGTTAAAAGTAGTTGAATGCTTCATGTTGAATTTAGTCTTTACGGTGAATACCCACCCATAAATAATAAAACTACAAACTCCAAATGCTTCATAGTCATTATTGGTGCAAATGTTTTCTTTATTGGTTTTATCCGCCAGGTATTAAATTGTCTTTTTTTTCAAATAGATTCGTTAGTTTGACAGCGATAGTTTTATATTCAGAATGTATTAGGTAAGTGTTTATTTCGGCACATTATTTTGATCCTATTATACACTTTCTTAAAACATAATCTTCGTCAACTGTTTCGAGAATAGCAAGAACTGGCTTTTTTTTAAATTTCTCTGTCATGTAAAGACCTCTATTTGGATTTAAAGATTTGGGTGAAAGTTGCAGATGTAATTTAATTGAATGCGGTTATTTAAATTTTTGTAAAATAAATGGTGGTTTCTTATCGGCATTTTAAAATTGGATTTTAACTAGTGGAAGTATGTATTTAAAATTGGCCTCTTTCTTAATAATTCAATATTCAATCAGCAAATAGAGCTGATGAAATATTTACAAGAAACAAACAAGGTAAAAACATTAATGAAGAATCACATTTAAGCTGGAAGCGGACCATGTAATTCTTCTGATTATATGATGTTGAAAGGCAAACTCTTTTTGATGGTCAGCATTTTTTATTTGGTAATTAATGGTACTTCATCAATTCTTATTTTATTTGAACTTGTCTCCGTAAATTTATCCTCACATCAATTTAAAATATATCAATTATGAGTCGACGAAAATGGGCAGTTCAACTTTTACGGCGGACATTTAACAGGCCAGAAGGATTAAATATAAATTCAGTTGCCCCTGTTTCAAGATATTTTGGATTTGATAGAGGAACTCCTATTGATCGATATTATATTGAACAATTTTTAACTAGTCAAACAGATTTGATCAAAGGGGTTGTTTTGGAAATTGCAAATGATGATTATAGTAGAAAATTTGGTTCTGGAGTTACGAAATATGAAATCCTGCATTTTACACATGATAACCCCAAAGCCACAATTGTAGGCGATTTAGCAAATCTTGAGACCTTGCCAGTTAATAAAGTAGATTGTTTTATATGTACTCAAACATTTAATTTCATCTACAATTTCCATGATGCAATTAAGGGTGCATATCATATTTTAAAGCCAGGGGGTTATTTGCTGGCTACAGTATCGGGCATAAGCCAAATTTCGGCATATGATATGGAAAGGTGGGGTGATTTTTGGAGGTTTACAACACTTTCAGCACAAAAGATTTTTGGAGAAGTATTCGGGCCCGAAAATGTAGAAGTAGATTTTTATGGAAATTGCCTTATTGCAACCAGCTTTTTGAGGGGTATTTCTGCAGAAGAATTATCACATGAAAAGTTGGCAATAAAAGATAAAGATTATCAACTTGTCATCACAATTATTGCAAAGAAAATGTGATTTTGAAATTTTTTGCAGTTGTAAGGTTCAATTGGGATCATAATAACGACTGAATTACAGATTGTCAATTTTAAAGAAAATAATTTGAGTTTAATAAAAAAACTGCAAGAGTTATTAGGATTTTAACAAGTGGTTACTTTATAAATTTTGGCATAATCCAAAAAGTTTGTAAATCATTCGAGTGTTTTTATACCTGGCAGAGTAATTGACTCTTCCTATCCGCAAAAGAATCAACAGTTTCATAAAGTCTTAATTTTAATAATTTAATGTTTTTAGGGAAGGCGTCTCCCGCTGCTATTTAAGAGCTAATCGGCATTGAGTGGTATAGAGAACATCGGATGAAATTCCCAGTACTTATTTCAACATTCCCTTTAAAGATGCTATCGAAAGATCATGGTTTGCTTCCAGCCCTTCTTTCTGGGAAACCAAAAGTCCTTCTTTATCTAAGACTGAAATGATATTGCTATGGGAGAAATTTCCTTCGGCATCTTTTTGAAACTGAACATTCAATAATATAGACAGCGTTCTAACGGCTTCTTCACTACCATGAAGTAAGGTGTAATCATTACCTAATCTTAAATTGTCCGCATATTTTTTCAATACATCAGGTGTGTCTCTTTCTGTATCAAATGAGATTAAAACATAGTTGACTTTTCCTTCTTCTGCATTCAGTACTTTGTTGATGTTTTTTATATCTGCCGTTAATCTCGGACAGGCATAATCGCAATGCGTAAAAATCATACCTATTACCGTCGGTTTACCGGCAAATTGCTTCAAAATGATCTTTTCATTATTCTGGGTTTGAAAACTATCCGTCAACATATAAATACTTTGATCAGGAATCGTTCCAACAGGTGCGGTAGGATGCTCATTCATTACCTCGCCTTCGAAGGCAGATTTTTTTTCGTTGCTACCGCAACTTATTAAAATGCTGCAGATAAATAGGGTGTATAGAAATGATTTCATTGTGATGTTGTTTTCAGGTTTAAGGTTTCAGGTTTCAGGTGGGCAGCTTTGACCTTTGAGCTATGAGCTATGAGCTATGAGCCTTGAGCTAACTACAAACTAATTATCCTTCGCGCATCTGAAACCAAGATTGGCAATACAAAAATTTCCTTTCAAACTTACTCTGTAACTAAAGCGAAGGTAACCCGCATAATCACTTTTATCTTTTACGTTAATGCTTCCTCCGGCACAAAAGGCTTTTATTTCATCTTCTGTATTCCCCCGGGAGTCGCCGGTTCCGATAAAGCTATTAAAATTAAAAGTCCATTCCCAAATGAGTCCATGCATGTCGTGCAGACCATAGGTGTTCTCGTAAGTTGATTTGATATTTGGTAGCACCTTAGGACTTGGGATACTGTACCATTTCGCAATATAATCCACTACAGACTTGATTTTCGAATCCTTTGGCGGGGCTATTCCTGCTCTTTCCCATTCTTGTACAGTAGGTAGCCGTTTGTTTTTCCATTTTGCATAGGCCTGGGCGGCAAACCAGGAAACATGCACTACTGGTGAATTATAAATGTCCTTATTATTTATCCCAATGGATACATCACTTTCCCAATGTCTCAGGTAATTGCTGTCAGCAAAAAGCCGGTTGACTTTTGATCGTCTCCATTGTGGATTGGCTTTTACAAATTCCAGGTATTCCAGGTTAGTAACGGCTGATTCATCCAGTTTGAAAGCAGCTACTTTAATAGGCACCGGGCTGGTTTTTATGAAGAAAGGATCGTAGATCCCGGCCGGAATAGGGACCATTTTTTTTTCAGATAAAACCCCCTTCGGTTGGGCATAAATTACACCAAGGAAGGCGGTTGCTAATATGGTTAATAAATATTTCAACAGTTTTATTTTCTGATTTTATTATAAATAGATGGATTTTCTTTACCGGATACTTTGATTTGTCCGACAGCTCCTTTACTATTTGCACGATAATAAGAATGGTCCACGAGATTCAATACACCAGGTACTTCCAATTTCATTTCTACCATGGCTGCACCACCGGCAGGAATCAAGGTTGTTTGTATGTGGTTATTAACGGCTGATCCGCCTTCAACATAAACCTTGTCAAAAATTTCTCCGATCGTGTGGAAAGAAGAAACGAGGTTTGGTCCACCGTTTCCAACATACAAGCGGACTGTTTCGCCCACATTGGCCGGCAAGGCATTTTTACCGGTGATGGATCTTACTTTACCATTAAATAATACATAATTGGGATTTTCATCTATGGCTGCCTGCTCATTAAAATTTTGTAACCCTTTGCCTTCAAACTTACCATCGGTATAGAAATCACCCTGCATGACATAGTATTCTTTATCCACTTTAGACATACCGCCCTGTGGTTCTACCAGTATCAGACCGTACATGCCATTGGCAATATGTAATCCAACCGGACCTGTTGCACAATGGTAAACAAACAATCCAGGATGTAAAGCGCGGAACTGAAAACGGGTAGATTGACCTGGAGCTGTGGCAGTAGCTTCAGCGCCGCCACCCGGACCGGTTACAGCGTGCAGATCAATACTGTGTGACACCTTACTGTCCGGCATGTTTTTTAAAGTGAAATCTACTAGATCACCTTGTCTTACACGGATAAATTTACCTGGTACTGTGCCGCCAAAAGTCCAGAAAAGATAATCTGTACTGTCAGCTATTCTCATGACTTTTTCCACTGCTTCCAGTTCCACCATTACAGTTTTTGGAGAAGAGTATTCAAGTGGTTTAGGTACCATAGGAGGGTCAGTTAACTCTGCTGTCACTATTCCGGTTAAGACCGTATCTATTAATGAAATATCAAATGCTCCTTTATCATTTATACCGGAGCTCCCTGTTTTTGTTTTGCAGGAAAAGCTCCATACAATTAAGGAAAGAAAGAGCGCCGATTGTACTATTCGTGTTTTAAAATGTTGCATTATTTTTTGTTTTATAATTCGTTAAAATAAAATTGTAGGGAATAAGTTGCCAGATCGCATTTATATTCACCCTCCTGTTTTTTAATCTATTGTAAATTTACTTTAATTGATTTTTTTAAACATTGTGGACGATCAAATAAATTCCTGATAGGAATCATGAAAGTATTTCCTGATATAGTATTAAGTCTTTGTTTAGGTGTCCTTATTTTCACCAGTTTACTAAGCCTAATGGAGGAGTGTTTTCGATTGGTAGGAGGCAATTTCTCTACCTGGGAGCAAAATTTAGTTAAATGTCTTTTGGAAATAAAGGCATTGAAATCCCCAAGATTCAATAAACGATAGGAGGTAAATACTTTTACTGGAAGGCGGAGGAGGTACACCAAATTTTCTTTCGCAGAAATAAATTCCTCCGTGCGACTATATCCAAATGGATATTATGTGTGGTACGCTGAAATTATTTTGCGGACCGGAATTTATCCGGGAGAATATTAAACGTGAATTATTGCAGGATATCTCTTTTCCTTTTACTTTTTTCTTTTGCCCGGATGGGTTCTACAATCAGTATTAAAAGAATAATAATCAGGATCTGGCAAACAATTTCTTTGACAATCATAGGTTAAGATTTTATGGATCGAATAGATATGAAACGTAAAGAGATGTATTCTTAGTATGTAAGCTTGGAAGATTGTAATTTGGAAAAATACATCTAAGTATTATTTTCAATCATTTATTTCTGATTAGGTTATTTTATTTATGATATTTATTGAATTTAAATACTATAGGTGAAAAAACTTTTGTCCTATATCAATAATATCCAAAAAAAAACAGGTAAATCACCTTCTGTCTTTCCAAAATTAGCTGAGAATAGGTTTTGTGGGGAATGGGAAACTTGCAGTTAAAGCCACTGAAATAACCGGTTGGCTGAAGGAAGAATTTGAATTAGGTCATGGTCATGCGATGGCATGTATACATCTTTGAAAGGAAAGACTGAATAATGTAAGAGAATACGAAACACTACTGAACACAGCTAGTTTTAATTTTTTGGATAAATCACAATTTGATATTTTTATGTGATGG
Source organism: Ginsengibacter sp. (assembly GCA_039921585.1). Taxonomy (GTDB): domain Bacteria; phylum Bacteroidota; class Bacteroidia; order Chitinophagales; family Chitinophagaceae; genus Ginsengibacter. Next base: position 19,135 of record JBDSBN010000021.1, read on the forward strand.
GATTGGCATTCAATATGCTCATTTAATTCTTGACAGAATTATATTACGATTATTGGGTGTTTCAAAAATGCCCCAAACTTTCATTTAAGAATGGGTCAGGCATAAATTTATTTGCCATTATTTGAAATCGGATTTTGATTATTTTATTTTCATTTATCTTATTCTTTGGACGCCATTGCCTCCCCATATGAGTCATAATATTCTCTGTTTTCATAGAGTTTGCCATCTCTAAAATAAAATGCCATGGCCCAGTCGCCGGAATAAGAATTTCCGGTCTTCTTTGATTTTGCTTCCCAGTATCCTAACGCAACTACTTTGTTGTCTTCAGATATGTACTCCCTGACTTCGAACTTTGGAAAATCCTTGTATTCATAAATGAGTTTGAAAAATTCTGCTAACCCTTGTTTTCCTTTATAGACTTGAGCATAGGGAAGTATATCGGTGGGCCCGGGGCAAGTCCATTTAATATCATCGGTGACTAAATCGAGAATGGCAGGAACATTTCCTTTGCCAAAATAATCATAGAGTGCCTCGGCAATCTCTTTGTTAGTCATTATTGCTGTTCCCATTATTAATTTTTTAAGGTGAATAAAAAAATTATTTTAAAACGATCGTAAGGTACCATAATACCTGCTGAAATATTGTTAATCCGACTCCGTATTTTATAATTTTTTCCTGGAAAAAGCATGACTGATTTTCATCTCCTACAACTGTATGATAATAAGTATTGCAGATATATATAAGTAGTTTTTCAAATGAATATTAGTGAAGTTTTATGTTTATATAAAACTCAAAAAAAAACCGCAGAAAAATTAATTTCTGCGGCGTATTATATAATTAACCTTAAATCCTAAAACCAACTATCAATCCATCTCTCGCCAACTTTATTTCCCAATTTCCTTCTTCTTCTTTTTACCTGTGCATTATGAATGAACATGGAAACAAACATTAAAGGAATAAATAGGAAGATCAATGGTGGAATACCCATGAGGGAGATCCATTTTCCTCCAAACTGCCTGCGCATCGGACGTCTTAATCTTTCGGCAATCAGGTACATCCCCGGCACCAAAATAAGCGTCATAAAAAAGGCAACGGTGACACCGAAAATAATTGTCCAGGCGAGAGGCTTCCAGAAGGAAGCACTATCACCACCAAAGAAAATTTGAGGATTTAATTCGGAGAACATAGTCATGAAGTTGATGTTAAACCCGATGGCTAATGGAGCCAAAGCCGCAATGGCTGCGAGTGCTGTTAGTAGTACCGGAATAATCCGGATCTTACCTGCCTGGATAACCGCTTCTTTCGTCTTCACACCTCTTGCCCGCAATTCATCAGCAAAGTCAATAACCAGGATCGCATTTTTTACCACAATTCCTGCCAGACCTATAACTCCTATTCCCGTCATCACCACAGATACACTCATTCCTGTAATGGCAAAGCCTAATACAACGCCAATGACACTAAACACAATTTCCGTTAAAATGATGACCGATTTACTGATCGAGTTAAATTGAAGTACTAGTATGAACAGAATGATCATGAGCGCAAATACTAATGCTTTTGCAAGGAAGGCCCCGGTTTCTGCCTGTTGCTTTCCTTCTCCCGTTTGTTTAATGGTCACTTCCGGGTTATTTTTTCCGGGAAATTCTTTAATTGCATTGGCCAGTTTTGTGTTCACTTCTGTGGGTGTATATCCGGAAAGTACGTTGGAGAAAATAGTGATCACTCTCTTTACATCTTTTCTTTTAATACTTCCATAGGTGCTCGTGTAATCAACATCCACGACAGAACTGATTGGAATGGACTTCGTTAAACCCGTAGCCATATCTCTGAACACAATTTTCATATTAAGCAGTTCAGAAAGACTCTGTCTCTGTACTTCCATATTTCGAAGTTGCACTTTATATTCATCCTCTCCATCCTTGATCTTCGTTACTTCCTGTCCGAATAGGGCGGTTCTTATTTGCATCCCGATCTGGGCAGTAGATACTCCTTCAGACATGGCTCTTTGACGATTTATTGAAAGAGTAATCTCCGGACTTGTCAGGTCCACATCCAGTTTTAATTCTTCCACACCTTCTATTTGTAAACTATCCAGATGTTTTTTAAGCTCAACGGCTGCGTCTGTCAGAGTTACAAAGTTTTCACTCGAAACTTCAATATTTATCGGAGACTCTGTCGGCGGTCCATTTGCTTCTTTATCCACAGTTATTTGGGCTCCTGGAATACCTCTCAGTACTTCCCTGAATTCATCAAGATATCTGGAAGTAGAAATTCCTTGCCGGTGTTGAAATTCTACAAAAGAAACCTGAACACGACCTAAATTCGGTTGCGTACTACGATCGCCGCTTCTGGGATCGGAAGCGCCAATTGCTACGTTTGAAATCACACTTTCAACTGCCGGATTTGGTTTGTTGTCCGGTCCTTTTAAAACAGCTGTTACCCGATTTTCAACTACTCTTGTTAGTGAATCCGTGTATTCAACATCTGTTCCTACAGGAAGTTTCAGATATACATAAATAAAGTTCGGATCACTTTCCGGGAAGAAAACGACCGGAACGTTTCTAGCTGCAAAGAAAACAAAGGATAGAATTAGTAATCCAAAAGTTCCTGCCAATAACCACACGGGCTTCCATCCATCTACTGCCCACCGGAGTAGTTTTTCATAATTACTCATGATTGAGGGTAGAACACTGTTTTGGAATTTGTGAATCAGATCTTCAAAAACATATCTGTATAATACAACCACCAAAGCAAAGAATATCAAGAGATTTCCCAGGAATGGAATAGAAATCAGATGGAAGAAGATACCTGCGACCAGGGAAATTAAGAATGGCTTTCCTTTGAATACAGTTGACTTTCTTTTAATACCATCTTCTTCGGGATGATTCATGAAATCAACCGCAAATACAGGGTTCATTAAAAAGGCTACAATTAAGGAGGCTGATAAAGTAAAAATCAACATGGTTGGTAAATAGATCATGAATTTACCAATGATTCCCGGCCAGAATAGTAATGGGATAAAGGGCGCAAGAGTCGTCAGAGTACCAGCAAGTACCGGAATGAACACTTCCCCCGCAGCCATTTTTGCCGCATCGATCGGCGATACTTTCCCTTTGTTATTGACAAAGATCCGGTGCGTATTTTCAATGACCACAATTGCATCATCAACAATAATTCCCAGGCCAAACAAAAGCGCAAAAAGTACAATAAAGTTTAACGTCACATCCGTACCTGTTATTAACTCAGCGGCCGGTATGAACAGGAAGGCGACAAACATACTAAGTGGTACAGATAGGGCCACAAAAAAAGCATTCGTAACTCCCATAAAGAACATGAGAATCAATAATACCAGCACAAACCCGATCACGATAGCATTCACCAGTTCATTAAAAGAACTACGGGTTCCAATACTTTGATCTCCCGTAATAACCACATCCAGATTGTCAGGAATGATATTTCCCCGCATTTCTTCAACGGCAGCTTTAATATTATCTGATGTAGAGATCAGGTTTTCGCCGGCGCGTTTGATGATATTCAGCGTAACCACATTTTTACCATTCAACCTGGCATAGCTTTCACTTGTTTTTACCGTGTCTTTAATCTCCGCGATATCTTTCAGATAAATTGGCTGCCCAAACTTATTGCGCAAAATAATTTCCTGAATATCATAAACATTCTTAAACTGACCTTTAATCTGCAGCATCCGTTTCATATTTCCTACCTCCAGTAAGCCACCGGAAATATCCATGTTTTCTCTTTGGACAGCACCTGCAATATCATCGAAGGTGAGTCCGGCACTCTGCATTTTGTAATTATCTACATTAATCTGGAACTCACGCTCAGGAGCACCCACAATATCCACGCGGGTTATCTCAGAAAATTCTTCAAATTTATCCTGCACATCATCAGCAATCTCTTTCAGATGCATCATATCGTAATCGCCGCTTAGGTTTACAAACATGATGGGTATTTCACTCAAACTCACTTCAATCACAGTTGGCTCCTGTGTCAGGTCCGTGGGCAAATCTTTTTTTGCTTTATCCACCGCGTCTCTAACTTTTTGCAAGGCTACATCGGTAGATACATTGGTTTCAAACTCTACCGTGATAGCCGAAAAGTCCTGTAAAGAGGAACTGGTTATTTTATCAATTTTAGCACCTGTAATCCCTTTGAGTTGCTTTTCTATGGGTTGAGTGATCAGGTTTTCTATATCCCTCGGGGAGTTTCCTACATTGATCGTTTGTATGACAACTGTTGGTATGACTACATCCGGGAATTGCTCTTTCGGTAGCGTGAGGAATTGGATGATACCGATGATCGATATAAAGAGGATCATCAGATACATAGGCGTCCTTTTTTTTATCGACCAGCTAGTAGGACCAAACTCTTTGTATTTTCCGTTAAATGTTTCAAATGAACTCATAAATATTTTGTTACGTTTTATTTCTAAAACAGTTTTGTATGTTACGCTTAATCATTACTGTTAGTGAAAATCAATTGTCCGTCAAACAGACCCTGGAAACCTTCAGAAATAACCTGGTCGCCTTCTTTTAATCCTTGTTTGATCTCGATTTCGTTGCCATAAAGAGTTCCGACTTCTACATGTCTTTTGCGGGCTACTAATTTGTCTCCTTCTTTGGATGCCACAAGAATGAATTTTCCTTTTTCATCTGTTTGTAACGTGTTTAAAGGAGCCGCTATGGAATTAGGTGCTTCGTAATCTAATATTTTCACTTTTGCTACCTGGTTTGGAAGAAGGTTCATACCGGAAGGAACAGAAGCTTCCGCAATAAAACCACGCGTTGTAGCACCTATTGACTGGCTGAGAAATGAAATTTTGGTATTAAATTCTTTATTCAAATCAGGTATCTGTACGATGACAGGTGAGCCTTTAGAAACTTTGCCGGCATAATTTTCAGGAACATTGACACTAATCTTTAAGTCACTCTTATTAACAATCTTGATGGCACCTCCCTGCGCCGGATTGCCATTAAACGTTTCTCCCACACGGGCAGTCATTTCATCTACCGTGCCACTCACATTGCTGTAAACATTGCTCTGATTTGCCTGGCTATGTGCTGCATTTACATTGGCTTCAATCGCTTTGAGTTGACCTTCCAGTGCTTCTACGTTTGTTTTTGCCTGAAGCAATTGTACTTCGGTGCCTATTTTCTGATCCCAAAGATTCTTTTGACGGTTGTAAATAGATTTAGCAAGATCTAACTGAGCTTTTACACTGACCATTTGTTGGCGAATGGCATTTACATTTTCCATTGCTACAGAATTATCCAGCCTTAATATCAGTTGTCCTTTTTTTACATGATCACCTTGTTTTACATAGATGGCTTTTATTTGACCGGGTTGGCCACTGGGTGTGATGTATGAAATGTTTTTGGCATCTACCAGGCCTTGTAATTCCAGATAGTGTCTAAAATTATCCTTTTTTAAGGTAATTAATTTGACCAGTTTTGGGTCCTGTTTAATTCCTGCTGAAGTATCCAGCTCTGCAATACTTTTTTCCAGACTGCTGATTTTTCCATCCAGCTTTTCTCTTTCCGATCTCAGCTTTTGCAATTGCACTTTTTGATCGCCCAAATGTCCATCTGCTTCTTTTTTACCTTTATTTCCGCAGGAAAAAGAAAAGGTGATAATCGAAATCAGAATAGCGGAATTGATTAAATGTTTCATTGTATTAAGTTATAGATTGCTTGATTTGTAATGGTTATTATAATTTCCCTGCTGCTTTCAGGTAATCGATTTTTGAAATGATGGCATCATATAATGCTCCGTAATAATTGTTTTGCGCAGTAATTAATTCAGTCTGCGCTGTGGAAATTTCCTGGTTACTTCCTATTCCCTGTTCGTATTTTATTTTGGTGGTATTGTATACATCCTGGGCTAATTCAATATTTCGTTTTTGCGCATCCATGGTAGATAAAGCAGACTTCATTAATATTCTGGATTGCTTTACGT
>JBDSBN010000022.1:0-4638 GCA_039921585.1 Ginsengibacter sp.
TCTTCATTACCGGTTAATTCCAGAAGTTCTTCAAACTCTTCACGGGTGCAGGTGTTGTGAAAAAACTTTTCCAGCAAGCTATTTAAATTGGAATCTGGTGTCTTGTTATCGGGCATAATGAGTAATTGTTTTAATGGCCGTTATAATAAGAAGACGCTTTAATTAGAGATGGTAACTAATGGGCGGAGGGAATATTTTAAAAGAGAATTAAATCTGGCATTGTGCGATTAGCATTAAATAGGTGAGGTCGAGATTTTTAGATAAGTAATTCCGTATAAATTTTTGAGCTTCTACAATATGATTGTTAACCGTATACTTTGACAGATTGAGTTTGGCTGCTATCTGATCGTGATTCATATCCTCTTCTCTTGATAGCTGGTAAACTTTTTTTCGTTGTGGAGAAAGAAGACCAATAGCTTCTCTTAATTTTTTCTCATATTCATGCACCATCAGCCTGGAGTCTGAATGGTCATTGTTGGTAAATTGTATCTGATCCCATAAAAGGTCTTTAAAAAGCGGATCTCTTGCTATAGCGCGGAGAAAGTCAATCGATTTATTATGTGCTACCCTGAAAAGAAATGAATCAAAATGGTTGATTTTTGGAAGAAGAGCGCGGCCTAACCAGATTTTTAAAAAAACATCCATTACAAGCTCTTCCGTTACCTGCTTTGATTTGGTGAAACCGGAAACATAATGAAATAGCCGGTCGTAATAGCCTATAAATATGGATTGAAAGGCAGCTTCATCACCTTCTGATACCTGTTGTAATAATTCTTTTTCATTATGGTGAAAATTTATTTCCATCAGAAAATGAATTCAGTGAATAATTCTTTCCTTTCAAAAGGTATTATAATTAACTAACTTAAAAAAATCATGTTTTAATTGGGAAGGTGTCTGCAAGAGGGTTTTACTCCTATAACACGTGACTAAATTATGATTAAAGGAAACGGGTAAAAATGAAAAATGGGTTTGAGTTTTTTTAATGAAAATATCAATTCATTAATTTTGTATGTTGCATTAGGTAGGAAGGGATTTGATTATTACTGACAGATCGTATAATGATTACTTCTTTTTCAAATGTTTTTTGCAAAGATCAATCTTGAATATTCCGGATAATCGTTATTAGACTCCGCATGTGTGCCAATATGTATGACCTGATGACCGCCGGCATTTTCTCTAAAAAATTGTTTGGTTGACTGTCCATAAGTAATGGACTTACCTCCTAATAAACTTTTCGATTTTTCAGCCAGGTCTATTGAAAATGGTTGAGGTAATAGAGAAAGATAATTATTGTCTATTTTAAATGAATCTTTTGATACAGACAGGTAGGAGTTTTTTAAACCATCTGTAAATCCTGGTGCAAAGGCTATAAAACTATTTTGATGTTGTTTATTTATATCCTTTTGCTGAAGCAGAAATAAACTATAATGATAGGAAATCGTATAATCTGCCAGCAAATTCTTTTTTGCCAGATCCGAAAAGCGGCGGATAGGTTTCGGTGTTAGTAATTCAAAATTTTGGTTAGAGATATCCGTCGGGAATGATGATGACTTTATTATATCGGATATTTTCTGCAATCGGAGCCCATAAAGATTGGTAGAGAGAAAGTAGAATAACTCTAATTCAAGCCTTGCCAATGTCCGAAATTTCATCACTTTATCCGGTTCTGATCCAAAAAAACAATCAGCCATTCTGTTTCAATTTCAAACAATTGATAACCTTGCCGGGATGTATAAAGAAATGGGGAATTTGAAAAAGGCCCTCTAATTATTGGATTATTCTTATCAGCAAAAACAACTTCACCTCGCAGGGGTTTAAAAAAAGGGAATTATAAGTAATTAAAGATGGGAGATTTCTATTTATACAACAATTATCTATTAGGATTATTCATCAAAAAAGTATGAAAATTTGTTACTAATAATCATACGCACATTTTCAGGTTGCAACGATCAGCAGGATAATTAATGTGATAATAATAGAGTAAGAAATGGAAGGTCTTTCTTTGATGGCTTTGATTTTAGCAAAGAAGAAATTTTTGATGTTCATTGTATCAGTTTTTATACGGATTTATCGGCAGGTGAAAAATGTCATCAAGAAAATACCTTTTTTAAGGGGATAAAGTAATTTTTTTGGATAATTGCAAGAGTTATTGAAGGCAATTGTAAACAAGTGACTTTCATTTCCGAAGATGGTATCCGGGTAGTTTGAAATCAGAAAAAATAAAGTAGCCACTTATTTATGCAATCCTCTACTTCAAGAAAGTGTCAGATACTTACACAACGAAACTTATGACATAAAAAAAACAAAGGCTACCCTATTTATATGGTGTTTTTGTGTGTTAGTTTTTATTTAACTCTTTGATATAAATATCTTTAAAATACACCTTGTTCCCATGATCCTGTAAAGCGATTCTGCCTTTTTTTGCTTTTCCATAGTCCGGAAAACTTTTCCATTTTCCTTCTTCTTTTCTCTTTTTCCAGTCATCTTCCCAGGCTTCAAATTCGAGAACTTTTTCGCCGTTAAGCCAATGCTCCACATGGCCATTATCAAATATGATTTTGCTGGAATTCCATTCACCAACCGGCATCAGTTTTTTCTTCTCATTTGTAGCATACATGGCATAGTCTGCTCCGGACTTTTGAGTTTCATCCAGTTTTTCCGGAAAACCAATATCGTCAATCATCTGATATTCGGGGCCTGTTTCATAAGGCGCATGGTATTTTGAAGATTCGACGACGTGATACATCACTCCGCTATTGCCACCTTTGGTTACTTTCCACTCCCAGATTAATTCAAAGTTTTCAAACTCCTGATCGGAAACAAGATCACCACCCGAAGCATCTGCTGCAGCTCCCAGGCAAACCATTGCCCCGTCTTCCACTTTCCAGTTTTCTACCTCTTCTGTTTTATTGAAACCATGCCAGCCTTCCAGATTTTCTCCATTAAAAAGAGAGATAAAACCTTCTTTGGTTTTTGAAGATTTTTCTGAAGAAACCGAGTCCTTTTTGGGGTCTTTTTCTGAACTCACTGCATCGCATGAAATGCAACCCAACATTAAAAATAATGATACTGCCGTTTGAATTAAATTCGTTTTCATAAAATATTATTTATTGATTATTTGCATTTTTGAAGGATTCCAAAGTATTGCTTTATCCTGATTATAACTGTCATTGCATAGAAGTGCAGGCGCAGAGGCACGGTATCCGAAAATCGCATCTTCCGTAACCTTTGCTCCCGTTCTGATCGAATTAAAAAAGTTTACAAAATGATCATACGGTCCGCCAAGATAACCTTTCTCTGCTGCAAAAGTATATTCCTGAGGTGGAAGTATGCGTTTACGGCCAGAAACAGGCGTTCCGGCTTTTCTCATTTGCTCGATATAAAACGGATCATCTGATTCCGCAGATTTATTTCTTTTTAATGTAACGCTGTCCCATGTTACATCCATAGAACCTTCGCTTCCTACAAGTTTTAAATAGGTGGTCCCACTTGTGCCATCTACAAAATTGCATCTCAGCGAAAGATTAAATGCTGGGTGCACGGGTGTTTGGGGATAATCAAATGTACCTAATAATACATCCGGCACCTCCCGTCCATCTTTCCAATATCTTAATCCACCCGAAGAATATATTTTATTAGGCCCCTCGGAGTCAGTAATGAAATGTAAACTTGAAAACAGGTGTACGAAAAGATCTCCTGCCATCCCGGTTCCATAATCCATGTAATTGCGCCACCTGAAAAACCGCAATGGATCAAACGGGCGTTTTGTGGTGTTGCTAAGGAAAGTTTCCCAATCTACATTTTCGGGGGAGGCATCTGCAGGAATCGGATATTGCCAGGCTCCAATAGGCGAATGCCGGGCCCAAAAACCTTCTGCATAATTTAATTCTCCAATTGCTCCTTCTTTTAATAGTTGTTTTGCTTTTTCATTTCCGAGAGAGGATACTCCCTGACTGCCCACCTGAAAAATTCTCCCGGTTTCCTTTTGAGCTTTTATAACCGCAGGTCCTTCTGAGATGCTATGGACCATTGGTTTTTCGCAATACACATGTTTGCCGGCTTTCATCGCATCCACGGATATTTGCTTATGCCAATGATCAGGTGTCGCAATAATGACCGCATCTACATCTTTTCGGTTTAATATTTCTTTATAATTGCGTGTCGTATATAAATCTGATCCCCACATTTTTTTTGCATCTGCCAGGCGTCCATCATATAAATCACAGATTGCTACCAATTTGGTTTTTGGTACACTCAAAGCCGTTAGAGTGTCCTGAACACCCATACCTCCAGCTCCAATAAGGGCAATATTAATATTGTCATTAGAACTGATAAGGGAATTCCTGCTTAATAAAAAACTGGATTTGTCAGGTGATGCCGGACCAGCAAGTAGATTACTGCCTGCGGCAAGTGCGACGGCGGAAGTAGTAAAGGTTTTAATAAATTTTCTTCGGGAAGAGTCGTTTGATTTAATCATAAAAAGAAGAAGATATTTAGTTGAATGGTAAAAAAAATCCGATTATTTCAATTCTTTAATCTGAATGTTGCGCCATCTCACTTTAATGCCACCGCCATCATGTATTTGCAAGGCAATAAATCCGTTTCCTTCTCCAATTTTTTGATCATTGATGCGAACCA
>JBDSBN010000023.1:0-4600 GCA_039921585.1 Ginsengibacter sp.
GGACAGGTACTCCTCCAATGCCCACTGTTATAACTTCAGAAAAATAACTTTGGAATAATATTACCGGCAAAATTTTGGATTTCCAGGGCATAATAGTTGAAGAGATTTAAGTACAAGACAATTATTTCATGTTATTAACTGAAATTTCTTTACAAGCAAATCATCTGACTACGTTACAGAAATTTTACGAGGGGGTCATGAATTTACCTGTGTCCATTTCTGATAAAAACTCACTGAAAATCCATGCAGGTAATACGGTGTTGATCTTTGAGGAAAATAAAACGAGAACAAACCCTTACTATCATTTTGCCTTTAATATTCCTTCCAATAAATTTGAAGAAGCCTTTGATTGGTTTAAACCTAAGGTTTCCTTTTTGTGGTTAGATGAGTACAAAAGCTATATAGCTGATTTTCAAAACTGGAATGCGAAGTCTTTTTACTTTTATGATCCTTCAGGGAACATTCTGGAAATAATTAGTCGTTTTGAACTTGAAAATGTATCTGAAGAAAAATTCTCCGGATCTTCGATTTGTAATATAAGCGAGTTAGGGATCGTGTTTCCCGCTGAAACTTTTGAAAGTGATGTGGAGGAGTTTATGAAACAGTACTCTCTTAGTTTCTTCAAGAAACAGCCATCATTACCGACGTTTAAAGCGGCAGGCGATGATCAGGGTTTATTTATTATGGTGCCGTACAATAGAGACTGGTATCCGGGAACAAAAAAGAAGTCGGCAAGCTTTCCCTTATCAGTATCGTTTACGACTGATCGCGGCAGATTTTCGTGGGAGAGCAAATGAAACAAAAATTGATTAAAATTAAAACAAGAATTACAAGTGAAAAACATTGAAATCAGCAATTTAAAATTTGAAGATTATAAAGAACTATTGATTGCTATGAAGGCATCTTATGCCAATTGGCCGGGGAATTATTGGAGTGAAAAAAGTATTGAAAAACTTATTCAGAAATTTCCCGAAGGGCAAATAGTGATCAAAGCAGATGGGAAAGTAGTTGGTTGCACGCTATCAATTATTGTGAATTATTCCCTATTCGGAAATGCTCATACCTACCGGCAAATCACCGGTAATTATACGTTTGATACGCATGATGCTAAAAATGGGGATGTGCTTTATGGGATTGAAATATTTATTCATCCCGATTATCGGGGCCTTCGGTTGGGCAGGCGCTTATATGATGCACGGAAAGAATTATGCGAACAAATGAATTTAAGCGCGATCGTTTATGGAGGCAGAATTCCGGAATATCATAAATATGCGGATGAGTTGTCTCCGAAGGAATATATTCAAAAGGTGAAGCTAAAGGAGATTTACGATCCGGTACTTTCTTTTCAATTATCAAATGATTTTCATGTAAAGAAAGTTTTAAAAAACTACCTGCCGGAAGATGAGCAGAGTAAAGAGTATGCAACACTTCTGCAATGGGATAATATTTATTATTCAAGCGAATCCAAGAAGCAATTTAATGCTAAATCTTATGTGCGGCTTGGGATGATCCAATGGCAAATGCGCCCATATACCAGTATGGATGAAATGTTTACACAGGTAGAGTTTTTTATTGATTCGATATCAGCCTATAAAAGTGATTTTGCTTTATTGCCTGAATTGTTTAACGGACCGTTATTGGCAGAGTTTAATCATTTGACAGAAGCAGAATCCATGCGCGCACTTGCTCAATATACTCCTGAATTTAAAGTACGTTTTAGGGAATTAGCTATTAAATACAATGTAAATATTATTACAGGAAGTGTTCCCAGTATTGAGGGCGATGTATTAATGAATGTGGGTTATCTCTGTCATAGAAATGGGCAGATTGAGCAATACGAAAAAATACATATCACTCCGGATGAAGAAAAGTTTTGGGGAATTACTGGTGGGAATACATTGCAGGTTTATGAAACCGATGCCGGGAAGGTGGGTATTCTTATTTGTTATGATGTGGAATTTCCGGAATTACCCAGAATTCTGGCAGAGCAGGGGATGCAAATATTATTCGTTCCTTTTTTAACGGATACTCAAAATGCATATAACCGCGTTCGTTATTGTGCTCAGGCAAGAGCCATCGAAAATGAATGTTTTGTAGCGATTACCGGTTGTATTGGTAATTTACCCAAAGTGGAAAATATGGATATTCAATATTCTCAGTCCGCAGTTTTCACTCCATGCGATTTTGCCTTTCCTTCCAATGGGATCAAAAGTGAGGCAACACCAAATACGGAAATGATATTAATAGCAGATGTGGATCTTTCTCTTTTGGATGAACTTCATGCGCATGGCAGTGTACGAAATCTTAAGGATAGAAGAACGGATTTTTATGAATTGAAATTGAAAGATAGGTCATCGATTTGATGGGGTAGTTAGGAGGTAGTGGGTTCATTTATTATCCTTATTCATTAAGTCAATTAGCAAAGTTCATTGAGAATGGTTTCAATGAACTTTGCTTAAACAATTAACTGGACAGCTTTTTAGAGGATTTTGCCAACTATTTTTGGCCACATTGCCATAATTTTTACTTAACGAATAGGTAAAAAAGATAGATAGTTTTTTGACCTGCCATCTATTAACTACCACCTACTTCTTACCCTCCAATAATTAAACGAACACCGCCCAGATCCTGCACTCTGTGCGGAAAACGATCTCCCGGTGAACCAATAAACATAAAGTTTTTTGGGATACCCCATTCCTGACTTAGCTTTTCTATTATTTCAGGACCGAATATTCCGGGAATGGTAATATATTCAATTTTTATATCGGGATATGCACGATCTAACGCTTCAAAATCCCGTATAAAAGTTGGAGACATTTTTTGTTCATTTTGGATGACTGTTACGATTTTAAGTTTTTGGGTTATTTCATTTTCATTCACATAAATAATCACCTTATTAAGAGTGGCAATGTTATCGCCTTTTGTGAAATAGACAAATGGTTGTTTATTGAGTTTTCTCATCTCTTTAGATAAATGAAAACGGCTGAAAACAGACAGCTTCTGTAAAGTGTAAAATATTTTATTGATGTACATTAAGGAGTAATTGATAACTGGTTTTCTTTTGAGAAAAAAGTAAATGATCAAAATGGAAGGAATGAAATATTGGAGGAAAACAACCAGATAATCAGGATGTAATTTTATATTTCCATACAAGGCAATCAGAATACCCGTTATGCCCAATAGGACCACTGTAGTGCTGGCTTTCTCCGGCCGGGGAAGTCTGGATCTTTTTACTTTAAGCAGAATGTTTCCTAATCCAAAGAAGGCCATTACTGATAAGAATGAAATAGTATAGACTCCTGCTAAAGGGCCTATTTCCCCTTTTGTAAGTAATAAAATAGAAAGACTTAAAAGATAGAAAACTGTTAGGATCCTGGGAGAACTTCCTTTTTTATTTTCCTTTAAAAGTACCTGAGGGAAAATCCTGTCTAATGTCATACGTTTCATTAATCCGCTGACACCTATAAAAGCAGTCAATACAGCACCACTTAGTACCAACACAGCATCAATCGATACAATGGTAGCTAGCCAGGAACCGCCGGTATGCATTCCCAGGTAAGAAAGAAAGGCGGATTGATGATTTTCGATATCTCCAATTGGAAGAATCCCTACGGCTAATAATGCAATGACCGGATTAATGACCATGACCAATACCCACATATTCCGCAATGTTTTTGGGAATACGCCGGGCTGTTGTTCTTCTACAAAGTTTGCGGAAGTTTCGAATCCTGTTACACCTAACATAGCCGTACTAAATCCTAAAAATAGAGCGACGCTTAAGCTGCCTTTCAAAGGACTGTTGAAATTAAATTTTGCAATCTGGAGGCCGTTTACAGATATGAAATAAATAGCACTTCCTATTAAAACGGTGAGTACTAAAAGATGTATGATGAAAATAATAATGGCCACCGTTGATGACTCTGACATTCCGGAAATGGATAGGAGCAGGAAGATGGTCAGCAAAACCATCGTGGCAATAACCTCAGAAAAATGAGGATAAATGCTGTGTAAATAGTGCATTCCTTCAGAGGCGGATAATACCGCCGTAGCCATATATGAAAGAATGGTCAGGCAGGCTGCAAGAGAGGCATTGCTTTTACTGGTCGTGTTTAGAAGCACATTATATGCTCCTCCATTTAATGGCAACGCTCCCACCGCTTCGCCATATATTTTCCGGAAGAAAAATAAAACCAATCCTACAATAAGGAGTGCGATAAAAGCATATTGGCCCGCATATACAATGGTTAAGGCTGATACATATAAGCAGGAAGAGGTGATATCATTTCCACAAATAGCAGTAGCAGCTAATTCTTTTAACTTTTTTGGATGTGGGTTTGTGTGATTATTCATTTTCCATCATCTTCAATATTTAAACCGAATAATTATCTTAAATCATCTTAAAAACCGAATCGGTTACTGCAAAATTAAAGTTTGCAATAGACCACTGAATAATTTTGCACTGTAACCGTGCCAAAAAGGTATAATACTGAAAAATGGTTGGTAAAATCCTTTGTAATATATAATGGGCAAGGGTTAGAAAGAAGTTTAGTGAAAGCCGTTTCACTAAACTTTTTTTGTATAATGAAAAATCAAAAAAAAA
>JBDSBN010000024.1:0-2992 GCA_039921585.1 Ginsengibacter sp.
AGAAGTAAAATACGAACCACTATTTTAATTTCGCCATCAATCACTACTGATTTTGAGATCCACCTCTCGGATTTATTTGGATTTACATCAAAAAGAAATATGGATGTTGTGGATGAAATCAACAAGTTGTCAGGGGAGAAAGTGGTGACTGTTTTTGGTGAAAAGGAGACGGGCTTCCCCGTCAACAAGATCAGGCTAAATAAACATGCAAATATTACTTTACCCGGGGACCATCATTTGGATGGAGATATAGGAAGGCTTGTTCGCGCCTTATTAGAATACTTTTAATGTTCTTATGGAAAGTATCCGGGCTCAGGAATGGATTGCATTTGCACTCCATAATTTACGTAGGTACGATTGAAGAATTCTTTTTGGAGATGTTTAAAACGATCTGTTTTATCTAAACTTCCTTACGTCGATTCATTTTGCCTTTTTACCGATTATGGAGCTTGAGTAATTTAATTGCCCTTTAATTTCATAAAAGTTAATGTTTGTTAAACCTAAAATTAAACACCATGAAAAAGTTATTTTTTATATCAGTCGTTTTCTTTGGATTAGCAACCGCTGCTGATGCACAAGCGACGATAGAAACTCTTAAATCAGAAATAAAAGCGGATAAAAAAGTGGGAGATAAAGCCGATGCGCGCATTGCAAGAAAAGAGTTGAGAAAACTGGAAGGAAATGAAGTGAGTTACAATTCCACAAAGGCTTTTGAAGAAATGTATCCCCATATAAAACTAGTCAGCACAGAAAGATTAAAGAATTACGATGAATTTGATTTCATGAAAGATGGTCATCAGATTGCAGCTTTCTTTGATGAAAATGCGAGCCTGGTGGCCACTACACAAAAGATTAGCTATAAAGATCTTCCCCAAAAAGCGAAGGGTTACATTGCGAAAAAGTATCCAGGTTATATCCCTGTAACTGTTTTATATCTGGATAATAATGAGAAAAACCCCACGGATATGATATTGTATAATAATACTCAATTAGAACCTGTAGACTCCTATGTTGTAGAATTGTCTAATGGGTTGAAGGCCATTGCGCTTCAAATAGAAATTAATGGTAGTGTACATTATTTTGCAAGAGTATTATAAAGGTAATTGAACACCATCCCATATTAACCACTTTTTAAAATCGGAAGTTATCGGTGAATAAGACTGATTCCCAAATGAATAGGCAGATCTGCCGCGGATGATTTGTAAAGTGTGGAATAATTGAGGGAAATCGATTTTTAACAAAATCAAATATCCGGGTAATAAATATAACTATGTTCTATACTCAATCAGTATAGAACATAGTTATATAGCTATAAACTAAGCAAAAGGGCTACGTATTTAGCACCCTAAAAATTATAACTGCCATGAGAAATTTCATTGCTCCTTGAATCGTATTTTATTATTCCTTTTTATAAAATTAAATTTGCAGGAATTAATCTCACTGCCTGGCAGGGGATATTTCAATGGGTATTTTTTTGTAAAGCATGCCCTTTTAAAAATATAAAAAAACAATGATGAATATTATTCAGTTTGAAGACAAGTATTTGGCACATTATGCGTATGCATTGATCAGTGACGGAGAAATGGTATTAGTAGATCCGGCCCGCAACCCGCAACCTTATTATGATCTGGCAGAAAAAGAAAGTGCAAAGATTACGGCTATTATTGAAACACATCCGCATGCTGATTTCGTTAGCAGCCATAAAGAGATTGGTGAAAAAACGGGCGCAACTATTTATGCCAGTAAATTAGTAGGAGCAGAATATCCGCACAAGACCTTTGATGACGGAGATACGATTAAAATAGGAAAAGTAACTTTAAAAGCCTTAAATACTCCTGGCCATTCTCCGGATAGTATTAGTGTAGTTGCAATGAATGAAGATGGAAAAGAACATGCTGTTTTTACAGGTGATACCTTATTTATAGGTGATTGCGGTCGTCCGGATTTAAGAGAATCTGCCGGAGCAGTTACTGCTACCCGTCAGGAACTTGCACGGAGCATGTATCATTCGCTCCGGGATAAATTAATTCCTTTACCGGATGATGTATTGGTATATCCGGCTCATGGTGCCGGTAGCCTTTGTGGTAAAGGTTTAAGTTCCGCCAATATGAGTACAATCGGAGCAGAGAAAGCAACAAATTGGAGCCTTCAAAATATTACTATTGATGAATTCGAACATCAGTTATTAGAGAATCAGCCTTTTGTTCCAAAATATTTCTCTCATAGTGTGGATCTGAATAAAAAGGGTGCACCTGATTTCTTACCATCAATAGAAAAAGTACCCGTTCAGGAATCACTTCCGGAAAATCTTTCTGGTCATCTGATCATTGATAGCAGGGATGAAGCTGACTTTAAAAATGGTCATCTTCCAAATGCCATCAATCTGATGAATGGTGGAAAATTTGAAACCTGGCTTGGTAGTATTGTTTCACCCAATGAGCCTTTTTATCTGATTGGAGCCAGCAAAAAAGAGGTAGAAGGATTGGTGGAAAGAATTGCCTCTATCGGTTATGAAGGACAAATTAAAGGTGCCTATGTAGCACAGGATATTAAAGGATTTAAGGAGGAGAAAATTGATTTGCAATTCTTTAAAACCGCACCTGAAAAGTATACTATAGTCGATATTCGAAATACATCTGAAGTAAAAGAAAAAAAGGTTTTTGAAAATGCGGTGAATATTCCACTACCTGAATTAAGGGAAAGAGTGGGAGAGGTGCCTACTGATAAGCCTATTGTAGTGCATTGTGCCGGAGGATATAGAAGCGCTGCCGGAGCAAGTATTATTAAATCTGCCCTTAATGAAAATGCGAAAGTATTGGATTTGAGTTTTGCGATAAAGGATTTTTAGTTTTCTTTTAATGGTTTAAAAGGTATAATACTGAAAAATGGTTGGTAAAATCCTTTGTAATATATAATGGGCAAGGGTTAGAAAGAAGTTTAGTGAAAGCCGTTTCACTAAACTTTTTTTGTATAATGAAAAATCAAAAAAAAA
>JBDSBN010000025.1:0-8213 GCA_039921585.1 Ginsengibacter sp.
TCTCCAATATATCTGTTCAGCGGGATACTTTTAAGGCCAAGTGGCAGCAGGAAAAGGAATTAGTAGATAAAGTGCAGAATGCTAAAGCGGAAATGGAAGATTTGAAGATGGCGGCGGAAAGAGCAGAGAGGGAAGGTGATTACGGAAAAGTTGCTGAAATCCGGTACGGCAAATTACAGGATCAGGAAAAACTGATTAGCGAGTATACGGCCGAATTAGATGAAATCAGTGAGAAAAGATTATTGAAAGAGGAGGTGGATGCAGAGGATATCGCTGAAAGTGTGGCTAAAGCTACCGGAATCCCGATAAATAAAATGCTTCAGAGTGAAAAAGATAAATTGCTTAATCTGGAGGACGAATTGCATCAGCGGGTTATCGGACAGGACGAAGCCATTGAAGCCGTAGCTGATGCGGTGCGTAGAAGCAGCGCGGGATTACATGATCCCAAAAAACCAATCGGATCATTCATATTTTTGGGAACAACAGGTGTAGGTAAAACGGAATTAGCAAAAGCTCTTGCAGATTATTTGTTTGATGATGATAGCATGATGACCAGAATAGACATGAGTGAGTATCAGGAAAAGCATTCAGTGAGCAGATTGGTAGGTGCACCTCCGGGATATGTTGGATATGATGAGGGAGGTCAGTTAACAGAGGCTGTAAGGCGCAAACCATACAGCGTTGTATTATTGGACGAAATTGAAAAAGCACACCCTGATGTGTTCAATATTCTTTTACAGGTATTAGACGATGGGAGGTTAACAGATAATAAAGGACGGGTGGTCAATTTTAAGAATACCATTATCATCATGACCAGTAATATGGGCAGTCAGATCATTCAAACAAATTTCGAAGATGTAACGGAAGCTAATAAAGCAGAAGTGGTAGAGAAAACGAAAAAAGAAGTGATTGATTTATTGCGCCAAACAATTCGTCCTGAATTTTTAAACAGGATTGATGAATTGATCATGTTCCAGCCACTATTGATTAATGATATTAAGGAGATCATTAAAATTCAATTACAGGATCTTCAAAAACAATTAAATCGAAATGGCGTTCAATTAGAGTTTACAGATTACACACTAAGTTATTTAGCTGAAAATGGATTTGATCCACAATTTGGAGCAAGACCTTTGAAGCGCTTAATTCAAAAACAAATTATAAATCAATTAAGTAAGAAACTACTGGAAGGATCGATTGATAAATCCAAACCTGTATTAGTAGATGTATTTGATGGAGTCGTGGTATTTCGAAATGACGTGATTAAAAATCAGGAAGAAGTTATCTGAGATGATTCTTTAAAACGGGAAACGATACCAAATTAGATTCGTAAAAAATAAAAGAGGCCTTTTTCAACGCAGTTTGGAAAAGGCCTTTTTGGTGGATTTGCGAAAAGGTAAATGGAACTGCTTACGGTATAAGAGTTACTAGTCTTCAAATGAAGAGTTATTGACCTCTAATGAAGAGTTAAATATTCGGAATGCTGAATTGAAGGAGGCGCTTGATTTTTAGAGAAGGAATTGTACAAGCAGTCAAAAATGCGATACGGGCATTAAATATATATATGATGATCGTATCCGCCAATGAAGCTTTTTACGAGAATTTTTCGACTACAGATAAAATTGAGGGGAATTCTTTTTTTTAAATTATTAATAAGCAATGGGATCTACCTGATCACTTACCTGATATTATAAAATTAGGGTATCGGCACAAAGACCTGGAAATCGAAGAGACATTAGATGATGGTACTCCAATGTTTTATCTAAATGATCTTGTAAGATATTAATGGACACTATCCCATTATTGTCTTACTGTTTTATAGTAAAAAAGGCTGCCGAAATTTGGCAACCTTTTTAATTTTATTTGTGGGATTTGTGATCCCGGTCTTTTTTGTGTTCCATAGGATCTTTCATTTTTGATCTTTGCTCCGGAGTTAAAATTTGCTTCATCTGCTCCCTCTGTGCTTTTCGTACCTCTTCTAACTGTTGTTTTTTTTGCTCCTTAGTTAAAACTGAATTGTTTTTAATTGCATCCGTTTCGTTTTTAAATTTTTCACGAATAACTTTCATCTTATTATGCTGATCCGGTGAAAGATCATAATCCTTCATACCCTTTGAGCCTTTCATGCCTTTGGAACCTTTCATTCCTTTAGAGCCTTTCATTTCCTTGTTTGCTTTTTCTCCTTTTCTTTTGGAGTCCATTTTCTGATCTTTGCGGTTTTCTTTTAAAGTTTCTTTTTGTTCCGGAGATAAGATGGAATTGTTTTTTTCTCTTGCAGCCTTCTGAAGCTCGGCGATTTTTGTTTTCTTCTGTTCCTCAGTTAAGGAAGCATCGTTTTGTATTTCTTCTCTTTGTTTTTTTAAACTCTCCTGGTTTGCTTTTATTTGTTGTTTTTGTGCATCTGTGAGATGTACGGTATTCCAGTTATCCTTCACCATTTTTTTGCCATGCTGTTTGCTGTGCTTGTCAAGGGTAGAATCTTTCATTCTTGTTATCTGTGCATTAGTCGCAATTGTCAGAAGAATTGCGGCAAGGGTCATTCCAATTAATTTTTTCATCATTTTTCGTTTTATAATAGAATAGATACAGATTGGAAGGAAAGGTTTAATGGTAAAGTGTTAAATCGTTTTAAGTATTGTACCAATACCTATAAAAAAAAACATTCCTGAAAAGAGCCTTATTTATATTATAAGTCTCTTTTCAGGAATGTGGTAAATAATTAAAAATGATACACCTTTAATTAAGTGCTCCTTTTTTTTATCTTAAAAACAGTAACTCTCTGTATTTTGGAAGCTCCCAGAACTCATCATCCACGAGTAATTCCAATTTGTCTACATGATACCGGATCACATCAAAATATTTTCTCACCTCATCGCAATAGGAAATTGCTTTTTCACGGGTGTCTTCAATTTCATTAGCAACTTTGCGCGCCTCAATCATTTCTTTTACCCTTGGTGTAATAATGTTGATATGTTCTGAGATCTTTAATGCGATCAGTTTTTGAGCAGAATAATGTTCTTCTTCAAATCCAAGTTCCTTTAATCCCTTAATGTTTTCAATTAAAATATTCTGGTACTTTATAGCTGCCGGAAGTACATAAGTACTGGCCATATCTCCGATAATTCTTGCTTCAATCTGAATTTTTTTAATGTAGTTTTCAAGAAGGATTTCATGGCGTGCTTCCAATTCTATATTTGTGAAAACAAAATGTTTTTCAAAGACAGCTTTGGCTTTTTTGCTTACAAAAGCATCCAATGCTTTAGGAGTAGTTTTAAAATTTGATAAGCCAATTTTTTCTGCTTCTTTTTCCCAGGCCTCACTGTATCCGTCTCCCTCAAATAAAATGGTTTTACTTTCTACAATGTACTTTTGGATTACCTGCATGATAGCAACTTCTTTCTTCTCCCCTTTTTCTATCAGTGCATCCACTGCTATTTTAAATTCGGTCAGAGTTTCTGCCATGATGGTATTTAAAACTGTCATTGGACCTGCGCAATTCGCTGCAGAACCTACCGCCCTGAATTCAAATTTATTGCCAGTAAATGCAAAAGGAGAAGTTCGGTTCCTGTCGGTATTATCCAGCATCAGTTCCGGGATACTTTTATGTATATCCATTTTCAATATGGCTTCATCCTGCTCGTCAAAATCATCCCCAACTCTTTTCTCTACTTCGTTTAGCACTTTGGTTAAATAATCTCCAATAAAAATAGATACTATTGCTGGCGGTGCTTCGTTGGCTCCTAATCTGTGATCATTTCCGGCTGATGCGATAGAAGCCCTCAATACATCTGCATAATCATGAACGGCTTTGATAGTATTGACAAAAAAGGCCAAAAACATCAGGTTCGTTTTAGGTGTCTTTCCAGGACCTAATAAGTTTACACCTGTGTTGGTAGCAAGACTCCAGTTATTATGCTTGCCACTTCCATTGATTTTTGCAAATGGTTTTTCATGTAATAATACAATCAGATTATGACGTTTGGCTACACGGCTCATCACATCCATCAATAGAGTGTTGTGATCTACCGCAATATTTACTTCCTCAAATATGGGGGCACATTCAAATTGAGATGGCGCTACTTCATTATGGCGGGTTCGTAATGGGATGCCTAATTTGTATGCTTCTTCTTCGTAATCGCGCATAAAAGAATATACTCTTTCTGGAATAGCTCCAAAATAATGATCATCCAATTGCTGACCTTTCGCAGGTGCATGTCCAAATACAGTTCTGCCGGTCATCATCAGATCCGGCCGGCCGCTGGCAATTCCCGCATCTATCACAAAATATTCCTGTTCCCAACCCAAAGTGGCGGCCACCTTGGTGATGTTCTTATCAAAATACTGGCATACATCCACTGCTGCTTTTTCAAGAGCTACAGACGCTTTCAATAAGGGAGTTTTTGAATCTAAAGATTCCCCGGTATAAGAAACAAAAATAGTCGGGATACATAATGTTTTCCCATTGCCCATTTCCATAATGAATGGCGGGGATGATGGATCCCAGGCAGTGTATCCTCTGGCTTCAAAAGTTGCCCGGATACCTCCGCTTGGAAATGAAGATGCGTCCGGCTCTTGTTGTATGAGAGCAGCTCCGTCAAATTCCTCCAAAGCAGTTCCGTCGCCTTTTAAAGTAAAAAATGAATCATGTTTTTCTGCCGTTGCCCCAGTTAGCGGTTGAAACCAGTGTGTATAATGTGTCACATTTCTGGAATCTGCCCAATTTTTGAGTGCGGATGCAATTTGATCGCCCACTTTACGATCAATTTTTGTTTGATTTTTTATGGATGAAACAAGGCTTTTGTAAACCTCATCACTCATAAAATCCCTGGCTGTTTTTAAACTAAAAACATTTTCACCATAAAAAGAGGTGATTTTTTTTGAGGGAGGGACTTCGTAAAATTTGGTTTTTGAAAAATGTTGGTGAAGGGCGTTTAATCGTAATGATTTCATTTATTTGTGTATTAGAGTACAAAAAAACGATAATTCTACGAAAAAAGTTGAATTATTTTTTTGAAAAACGTAAAATTTGAATAGTTCGGCTTGAAAAAGTGAGTATATTTCTTATTTTAATTTGATTTTCCTCTTGAATCTTCCCCAATCAATGCTAACCAATAAAGGAATGAGCAGAAAAATGAAATAGATACTTCGGTATCGCACGAACGCGCCGATTATTGGAATGGTATATCCGATAACAACAAACATGGTGGCACTAAAAAAAATAAAAAAGTATAGGAGAGATGGAACTTCAACATTTTTTTTTCTAAAAAAAAGAAAAAGTAAAAACAAGCAGATGTATAATAAAATTTCAATGGCAAAGGGTATAAATAAGATATTATCTCCTTCGAAAAGATAGGGTCTCAGAAGTACATGGTTCAAAGCCTGTGGCAAGTTTTTTACAAAGGAAATGAAGGAAGGTTCCAGAATGTGTGTATCGATAGTGGAGGATCCAAGGATCGAAATTTCTTCAAATGCCGCCTGTCGTTTACTCACAAGTTCTGGCAAGTTTAATTTAGGAGAAATGTTAGGGGATAAAAAAAACAGAATTGTCGAGATGGCATACGTTATAACAAAAACAGGTAACGCTCTAAACCGGCTATGTTCGCTGATTAAATAAGCCACTAATGCAGGCAATAAAACAATTAAAATAAAGGGCCTGATAAAGAATATCAGAATTAGGAAAATAAATGCATAAAGTAATCTCACCTTCTTTTTCTGATCTCTTATCCAAAAAAATAATTGATAGATTAATAAGGACAATAGTAATAGAATTAATCCATCTTTATGGATAATGGAGCTAAATATTAAAGCAGAAGGCAATAAAAAGATGACTGCAATCAGAGCTGATTTTTCCTTCGGAAATAAAGAAATACATACTCTGAACAGTGCAATGCTTCCTATAAATATCAACGAATTAAATAAAAGTGTATTGATAAGCAGACTTTTTAGGCTGATTATATTGAATAGTGAAAGCAATGTTATGAGGAGATTTGTACCAAGATTATTCCAAAATGAGTTTTTGGTGGCAAACAATCCGGAATACCCGCTATTGTATCCATCTATAAAAAGATTCCGGAAATACTCTTTGGGATCCGAAAATAAAAGTTGGTATTCCTTGATTCCATATTGATGATAAAAGAAGGAATCTGAGTCGGGATAAAAATGTAAAATGAAGTAATATGCACCTACTGCTACGATAATTCGGATAAGAAATAAAGAAACCAGTAAATTTGCGCCTAAACCTGTTTTTTTAAAAAATGAAATGCGGGTATTTAACCAACAGATTAATATTAATAAGCAAATAAAATAGATGTAAAACAAGCAGAAATATTTAAATGTGGGAAGTTAGTTAAAATAATTACACCACAATATTCCGAATAAAGTTTTGGACATCGTAAATTTGCACTTTTTATACATTATGGATATAACATTTGAAACAGCTGAAAAACTCGGGCTGACCAAAGATGAGTTTGAAAAGATCCAGGAGATTCTTGGACGTATGCCCAATTTTGCAGAATTAAGCGCATACTCTGTGATGTGGAGTGAACATTGCAGCTACAAGAATTCAATTAAGTGGTTAAAAACATTACCCCGCGAAGGAGCCAGGTTATTGGTAAAAGCAGGTGATGAAAATGCCGGACTGATGGATATTGGTGATGGCCTGGCAGTCGTTTTTAAGATTGAAAGTCATAACCATCCGTCTGCCATTGAGCCCTTTCAAGGAGCAGCAACTGGCGTGGGCGGGATTCACAGAGATATATTTACAATGGGTGCACGCCCGATCGCCACTTTAAATTCTCTTCGTTTTGGAGAACTTTCCGAAGATAAAACCCAGCATCTCTTAAACGGAGGTGTAAATGGGATAGGCCATTATGGCAATTGCTTTGGAGTTCCCACAGTTGGAGGTGAAATTTATTTTGACGAATGTTATCATACCAACCCGTTGGTGAATGCAATGAGTGCCGGTATCGTGCGGGTAGGTGAAACAGTTAGTGCCACTGCTCTTGGAGAAGGAAATCCTGTTTTTATCGCAGGAAGTGCAACGGGAAAGGATGGAATGGGAGGAGCGGCATTCGCTTCAGCAGATCTGACGGAAAGTAGTGCGGAAGACTTGCCGGCGGTGCAGGTAGGAGATCCTTTTCAGGAAAAGAAATTATTGGAAGCGTGCCTGGAAATAATTAAAACGGGTGCTGTTGTAGGAATGCAGGATATGGGTGCAGCAGGAATTATTTGTTCAACTGCAGAAACGAGTGCAAAGGGAGAAGTGGGAATGAATATTTACCTGGATAAAGTACCTACACGTCAAAAAAACATGAAAGCCTGGGAGTTGCTTTTGAGCGAGAGTCAGGAAAGAATGTTGATCACGGTTCAAAAAGGAAGGGAACAAGAAATCATTGACATTTTCGAAAAATGGGATATGCCTTGTTCTGAAATAGGAGAGGTAACTAAAGGAGATACCTTGCGATTCTACATGAACGGAGAGTTGGAAGCGGAATTGCCTGCAGAAAGTATGGTTCTTGGAGGTGGTGCACCGGTGTACAACAGAGAATATACCGAACCGAAATATTTTGAAAAAATAAAAGAATTCAACGCTTCTTCTGTAGAGGTGCCAAAAGATTTAAAAGGAGTAGCTGAACAATTAATAGTACAGCCTACGATTGCTTCCAAGAAATGGATTTATGAGCAATATGACAGCATGGTGGGAGCAGCAACGTTAAATACAAATGATCCGTCTGATGGTGCAGTTGTTGCTATTCTTGAAACGGACAAAGCCCTGGTTTTAACCACGGATTGTAACAGCAGATATGTTTATTCGAATCCATATGTTGGATGTATGATCGCTGTAAGTGAAGCGGCAAGAAATATCGTATGTAGTGGTGGGGAACCTTTGGGAGTTACAAACTGTCTGAATTTTGGAAATCCTTATGATCCTGAAGTTTACTATCAGTTTGTAAAAAGTATTGAAGGAATGTCTGAAGCTTGTAACAAATTCAATACGCCGGTTACAGGTGGAAACGTCAGCTTTTACAACCAATCTCCTACAGGTCCAGTTTATCCGACACCTACAATAGGTATGGTAGGTCTTCTGGAAGGATTGGATAATAAAATGTCTCTTTACTTTAAAGAAGAGGGTGATGTGATATACCTTTTAGGGAAGAATGAAGAAGATTTTAATTGTTCAGAATATCTGCATAAAATTCAGAATGTTCCTTATT
>JBDSBN010000026.1:0-9357 GCA_039921585.1 Ginsengibacter sp.
AGATTTGCGCGGTCGGATCGTGAATGAAAATGGAGAACCCGTGGCAGGAGCCAGCGTACAAGTAAAAGGGAGTCCAAATAAAGGGACTTCTACAGATGAGAATGGACAGTTTTCAATAAATGTAGAAGTAGGTTCTGAGCTGATTGTATCGCACGTTTCCTATCAAACTAAAACGGTTAAAGTAGGAAAAACAGAATTTATAAACATTTCCTTAGAACAGGTGATTAGTCAGCTGGATCAGATAACCATAACCGGTTACACGGGATATTTAAAAAGCGAAACTCCGAGTGCTACAAGTACTGTAACTTCTAAATATATCAAACAGATACCTATGAGTACAGTAGATCAAATATTACAGGGACGAGTACCAGGAATGAGTGTTACTTCCGGATCTGGTCAGCCCGGCCAAAGCGGATCCGTAGTTATTCGGGGAGTCGGAAGTATCGGAGGAAGTACGAGTCCATTGTATGTAATGGATGGGATACCTATTGAAAGTAATTACTTTCAAACCATAAATCCGGAGGATATAGAAACGGTGACAGTACTTAAAGATGCTTCTGCTAAAGCATTATATGGATCAAGAGGATCAAACGGGGTGATTGTGATCACCACGAAAACCGGTAAGAAAGAAAAATTACAAGTAGGATATAGTTCTCAATACGGTTTTTCAAATCTTACAAATCCAAGATTTGAAATGATGGATGTGCAGGAGCGATTAAAATTTGAAGAAGAGGTAGGATCAGAAACAGGAAGGGATATAGGTCCGGGTTGGAGGTTTTCTTCCAAAAATCCCAATTATGCAGCACAACCATTAGCTTGGAGGAGCAGAGCTGATTTAATATTAGACAGTCTGAAAAAGATCAATACGGATTGGAGAGACATGTTTTTCCAGAAGGGTAGATTTATGGAGCAGCAGGTAAGTTTAAGCGGAGGTAATGAACGTGTTCAGGTATATAATGCATTTGGCTTGTGGAAGGAAGATGGGATAGTGAAAAAAACAGGATTGGATAGATATTCATTTCGAAGCAATGTGAATATGGATTTTGGAAAATTCACTGCCGGCGCAAATATTTCACTTGGATACTCTAACTCAAGATTTACATACAATGAAGGAGGAACCGGAGTAGGTTCACCAATGGCTTCTGTATATTATGCCTTGCCTTATGAGTATCCATATACTCCGGATGGCGTTTTTCATGCCTCAGATGGTGCAATAACATTCCTGGATACACGCGAAGGTAGCCGTGGGATTGATGTACTTTATGGAACATCGGATAAAACAGACCAATTCAAAACTATTCTGGGGATGAATCTTGCCTATGAAATTATCAGAGGATTAAAAGTGACCACCCGTGCAGGAATCGATTTGAGAAATTCTACGGATCAGATTTACTTTAACCCAGCCTCATATATCGGTAGCAGACAACCAGGTAAACAGGGAGCTTTTGGCGAAGGGTTAAGGCGGAATTTTAACGTCATTTCTACTTCCGGTATTACTTATAGAAAAAGATTCAATGAACATGATTTTGAAGCATCCGGATTTTTTGAGTATTTATATAAGCAGTATAGGTCATTTAATTATAGAGGATATGGCATTGACGACCGACTTCCGGAAACTCCGGCAGGAATAACTGTGAGTGGTGCATTTTTACCTTCTTTGGGAGGAGGACGTACCAGTAGTGCCTTGTTGTCCTATATGGGAGTTGGGCGATATACTTTCAATAACAAGTATACTGTAACAGCCAGTTACAGATATGATGGTGCCTCTTCCGTTGCACCCTCAAACACCTGGAATGGGTTTTATTCCTTTGGTGCAACATGGAATGCAAAATCGGAAGATTTTCTTATAAACAATGACCTGATTTCAACCTTGAGATTAAGGGCCAGTTATGGACAAACTGCCAGTCCATTCGGAGGAGATTTTCTATACTTGCCTACCTATTCTGTAAGCTCTACTTATGGAGGACAATCTGCCATTAGGCCTGCAGCAATTGGAAATGCAAATTTCGACTGGGAGTATGTGGATGAATTTAATACAGGTTTCGACTTATCGCTTTTCAAAAATGGGAGGTTAAACATCATTTTTGATTTCTACAATAGAATCACGAAGAATATGTTTATTGATCAACCGCTATCGGCAACATCCGGATTTTCTTCAGCCCCATTAAGTACCGGGAAAATGAGAAACCGGGGAATTGAATTTGGCGTAAGTGGTGATGTCATTCAAAGTAATCAGTTTAATTGGAACATCGGTGTCAACGCGGGCATCAATCAAAATACCATCCTGTTCGTAACAAGCGTTACAGACGAATTACCTGATGGAAGTACAAGGATTATTAAAGTAGGGTATACATATGGTACTTATATCGCACCACAATGGGCGGGTGTAGATCCGGAAACAGGTGATGCATTATATTATAATCACGACGGGACGATAACCAATGTGTACAATGAAGAAAAACAAAATGCCCTGAATTCCGGGAGTATGTACCCTAAATTAACCGGGGGTATTACTACAAATATTTCCTGGAAAAATTTCTCATTAGATGCTTTATTCTCTTTTGTTTCTGGAGTAAACCGTTGGAATAATATCGATTTCTACATAGAAACAGAAAGGTATATGACCAGTAATCAAAGTAAAAGAATGCTTTATGAACGCTGGAAAAAACCGGGAGATAAGGCGCTTTTACAGCGAATCGATGTACCAAGGAATTACACGTCGAAGGATATTCAGGATGCATCTTTTATGCGTCTCAGAAATCTGAGGGTCAGTTACCGGTTCCCGGATCAGATTCTGCAGAAAACAAATATTTTTAAATCAGCCAATATATTTATTCAAGGCCAGAATTTATTTACCTGGACAGCCTGGAGAGGATTGGATCCGGAAAACAACCGGGTTTATGGCAGGTTTGAATATCCAAACGCAAGAACGTACACTGCTGGAATTAATGTTAATTTTTAATCTGAAAGTTATGAACATAAAAAAATTATTAATCATAGTATCTGGAGTCTGTTTGATATTGATGTCATGCAATAAACTAAAACTAACCCCTACCGACTCTATTGATCCTTCCAAAGCATTCCGCAATTTAGATGACCTGAATATGGGCGTATTAGGAGCTTATGCTCCATTGGATTACGATCTTATTCTGGCAGCTGCCATTGTTTCTGATGAAGTCATGCTACCTACAGAAAATACTGTTTCCAATACAGCATCACACAGGTGGCTTTATAACTCCTCGTACGGATCCGTGACTTCTTCCTGGAACGCTTATTATCGAATTATTGATCGGGCTAACCGGGTGATTGCAGCAGTACCCAATATACCTGTCAATCCATCCTTGCAAAGTAAATTAAATCAATACCATGGGGAAATGCTGGCATTGAGAGCCTACTCCCATTTTGAGCTATTAAGAGCCTATGCAGAATCCTACGATCCAAATGCGAAGGGTGTACCTTATATGAAGAAATCAGAAATCATTTATCCTTCAAGGCCGTCTGTAAAGTCCAATTTTGAGGATATAAATACTGATTTAATCGAAGCCAAAAAACTCATCCCTGATGATTTTAATAATAATACAAGGATTACAAAGACTGCTGTATCAGCTATTCAGGCAAGAGTGGCACTTTATGAAAAAAACTGGACTAATGCGATCACTTTTGCTAGCGAAGTTATTTCTAAAGAACCCTTGGCTATTAAAAATGATTTTAGCAAAATATGGACGGATAAAAGTGAATCTGAGGTGATTTGGAATTTAGCAAGAGTTCGCGGAGATTCTGAAATCGGAAGCGCTTTTTTCCGTCAGGTAGGCGAAATCGTCCTATATGCTCCTGCTTTCAAACTTTTAAATTTGGTGGATAAAAATAATGATATACGGTTCACGAGTTACATTACGTACAATCAGGCTCGTCAGGATAATTCAGGTGGTAAGAAATCTGCATATCTTATTAAAAAATACAATGGAGGTGATCCGCAGTATCCGGGTCTGACGGATATTAAATTATTTCGTACGGGAGAAATGTATCTGATCAGAGCCGAGGCTCAAATTGAAAAGGACGCCTCAAATTCGGGGATCAGTGCAGCAAGTAAGGATTTAAACGACCTGAGAAGAGAAAGAATTTATGGTTATTCTGATCAAATCTTTTCAGATAAGCAAGCTCTCTTAACAGCCATATATAATGAACGATTCATCGAACTTTCTTTTGAAGGTCATCGCTTTTTTGATCTTAAGCGAAGAAATTTACCTGTAGAGCGGATTTCACAGGATGCAGTGAATACCTCGGGTGCTGTAAAGCTGGAGCCAACAGCCGCTCAATATTCTTTTCCTCTTCCTGCAGAAGAAATATCTGTTAATAAAAATATCAGCCAAAACCCAAATTATTAAACTCCTAATCAAATAAATGAAGTTGCTTTTATCTATATTTTTCTCTTTTCTTCTTCTTACAGGATGTGAGAAACCGGATAATGCGGATCCTTTTAATCCCTCAGTTCCTGGCCAGGTAAAACCTGTAGATCGACCCGGCTCACTTGGAATTATCGGGGATACTTCTGACATACAAACTAATACCAAAGCAGGGCTGGTCATTATGGGAGGAAGTACGGATGTGGATGCGGCATTTCAATGGATGATTGAAAGGAGCGGCGGCGGAGATGTAGTAATAATAAGGGCTTCTGGCACGGATGCATATAACAGTTATATAAACAAACTGGGAAAGGTGAATTCGGTGGAAACTTTAAAAATTGATTCCAGGAAACTGGCCGGTGATGACGGAGTTGCCAGGGTTATTAAAAATGCTGAAATGCTGTTTATTGCCGGAGGTGATCAATCGGATTATATGGAATACTGGAAAGGATCAAAAGTGATGGAGGCGATCAATTATCTGTTGAATGAAAAGAAAGTTCCGGTAGGGGGAACGAGTGCAGGAGCAGCAATATTGGGAAATTATTATTATAGTGGAGAAAGAGCAAGCGTCACATCCACTTCTGCACTGGCAAATCCTTTTTCAATGGATATTACTTTATATAAAGATGATTTTATTAAAGCTCCTTTTCTTCAAAATGTCCTTATCGATCAGCATTTCTCTCAACGTAACAGAGAAGGAAGATTGGTTGTTTTCATGGGGCGGATAATGTCTGACTGGCAAAAAACACCATATGGAATAGGCGTGGACGAGAAAACGGCTGTTTGTATTGATGAAAATGGTATTGCCCAGGTGGTAGGCACTAACAAGGCATATTTTTTAAAGACAGAGTCTGGAAAAACACCTGAGACATTTAGTGCGGACAGACCAGTTACATGGAACAGGGAAGGGAAAGCCATTTCTGTTTCTGCTATATCAGCTGTGGCAAAAGGAAATCAATTTAATTTGAAAACTTTCCAACCGGGAAATGCAACAGGATTGGCAAATTACTGGTGGTCTGTCGTCGCAGGAGAAATTTATTTTATAAACAATTAGAAAAATAATAAATGAAAAGTGCATTAAAAATTCTTTGTTTTCTGGCATTTGTTGCGATTTGTTTTACATCCTGCAATGAGAAAACGGGTGATTCTTCAAAAACCAAATATGTCATGGTTATCCACGGAGGAGCCGGAACTATTGAAAAGGAATTAATGACTCCCGAAAAAGAAAAAGCGTATACAGAAGCACTAACGGAGGCCCTTCAAGCCGGATATAATTTATTGGAAAAAGGAAATACATCATTGGATGCAGTGCAGGCAACAATAAATGTACTTGAAAATTCTCCTTTATTTAATGCAGGTAAAGGCGCTGTCTTTACACATGACGGGAAGAATGAGTTGGACGCTTCTATCATGGATGGTGAAACATTAAAAGCAGGGGCAGTTGCAGGGATAACCAATATTCGAAATCCAATAAATGCGGCAAGAGCAGTTATGGAAAAATCGGAACATGTGATGATGTTTGGCAAAGGAGCGGAACAATTTGCCGAGGCTAATGGTTGCGATACTGTTCACCCGTCATATTTTTTCACGCAGGAGCGTTGGGATCAGTTGCAGAGGTCATTAAAAAAGGAAGCAGAAGGAAGAGAGGCTTACAAGCCATTTGATCCTCGCGAAAGTAAGATATCCGGTGTGTCGGACAAGGATAAAAAATATGGCACAGTAGGGGCCGTTGCATTAGATAAAATGGGGAATCTTGCTGCAGGAACCTCTACTGGAGGAATGACTGACAAGAAGTATGGAAGGGTTGGAGATTCTCCAATCATAGGGGCTGGAACTTATTGTAATAATAAAACAGCCGGAATATCCAGTACCGGATGGGGTGAATATTATATCAGAGAAGTAGCTGCACATCGCATGTCTTCTTTGATTGAATTAAAGAACTTATCAATACAGGATGCTGCCAAGCAAGTGATTGACGAGATCGGTAAAATGGGCGGTGATGGAGGTATTATTGGATTAGATAAATCCGGGAACATAGCGATGGAGTTTAACACTTCTGGAATGTACAGAGGTGCCGTTGATGAAAATGGAAAAATATCAATTTATATATACAAATAATGAAGAAATATTTAAGCAGAAAACTTGTTCTGGTATTTTTATTGGTAAACTCAGCCTCATTTTCTTATAGTCAGAAAGGGAGTTTATTTATAATTGGTGGTGGTGATCGGCCAACTAATTTAATGAATGACTTAGTAAAAACTGCTAACCTCAAGGCCAATGAATACATTGTCATTTTGCCTATGGCTAGCGGAGTTCCTGTAGAATCTGTGGAATCTATATCCAAACAGCTTTCAGGTTTATGTAATAATCATATTACAAGCTTCAATTTTGACAGGGCCCAGGCTAATGAAAATCAACCGTGGATAGATTCTGTACGCAACGCCAGATTGATCTATATCACCGGCGGGGATCAGAACAGGTTTATGGATATCGTGAGAGGTACATCGCTATTCGATGCCATGCATGAATCATTTCGTAAAGGTGGAACTGTATCTGGCACGAGTGCCGGAGCGGCTATAATGTCACATGTAATGATTACAGGGGAAGAAAGAGCTAAGAAGGAAAATGGTGGTTTTAGAGAAATAGAGAGCGCAAATGCTGTGACTTCGCAGGGAATGGGATTTATGACCACGGCAATCATTGATCAACATTTTATCAAACGCAGCAGGTACAACAGACTTATGAGTGTAATGGCTGATCATCCCGATAAAATGGTAATAGGAATAGATGAGGCAACTGCCATCATTGTAAAAGGCAAAAAAGTAAGTGTCACAGGCGAAAGTCAGGTAGTCGTGATTTCAAAACCTAAGAAGCTCAGAAAAACAGAGGAGAATAAGATTGGATTTACTGATGCCCAATTGTCCCTCTATATATCCGGTGATCAATTTAAAATAAAATAAACATTACAATAACCCTTTAAGCACCAAAGTTTCAGCAGAAGTTCTATATCGGAAAATATTAAAATTTAAAAACATGAATGTATTAAAAAGATTATTCCCATTTTTTGCACTGACTTTAATCAGCATGGCAGGCTGTCAAAAAGAAAAATACAACTTTAATGATTTAAAGGAAACAGTAAAAAGTTTTTATACGATAAGTCAAACTGATTTAGAAATTGATAAGGAGATTCAATTTAAAAATGAATCTGAATTTGCAGATTCCTATACATGGGATTTTGGGGATGGTACAAAATCCACGGATAAAGATCCTGCTAAAACATATACAACGCCGGGAATTTTTACAGTAACACTGAAGGCAGTTGGACCGGGAGGTACGGGAACCTATTCGACAGACATTACGATAATAGACCCTAATTTAAATACGGGAAGCAACAAAGAATTATTTTATATAGATTTTAATAGTAAGGTTATTCGGAAAATTTCTTTGGAGCCGGGTTCTATAGCAGAACAGGTTGCTGCTATTTCAGGGAAAGCCGGTGTAGGACTTGCCTACGATTCTGTAAACTCAAAAATTTACTTTACCGATTTTGAGACTTCAAATGGGGGTAAAGTCTGGAGAATGGCTCTTGATGGAACTAATCTGGAAGAACTTGTTTCAGGCATCACAGATCCTTATTCAATTGCCATAAATCTTACAGGAGGTAAAATCTATTGGGCCGATGATGCTGGTAATATTTCCAGAGCAAACCTTGATGGCAGTGGCTTAGAAAGGCAGTTTATCCATATCGCAGGAGGAAACATGAGAGGAATCGCGTATGACAGCAAAAACGATCGGATCTATTTTTATGAAGTTAATGTGGAAGATCTGTATGTGGCAAAATCTGATGGCACCGGTGTAGGAAAAGTTATCACTGGCGCTTTCGGTTATGCCATTTATGTAGATGAGACTAATTCTAAAATATATTATGAAGACCGCAATAAGCCCGCGCTTATGCAAGCAAATTTAGACGGTTCAGGCATCGTTAAGGTAGCAGATGCTCCAAGTACCAGAATTCACGGAATTGCAATAGATAACAGTCAAAATAAACTCTACTGGGCAGATAGAAATAAAGGAATTATATATCGGGCAAATTTGGATGGAACGGAGAAGGAAACATTCTTGTCCGGCCTGGGAAGCCCCAGAGGAATTTTTATAAAATAGGTTTCGTTTTTTTTAAATGATAATCAAGGTCTGTCTCAAATGTAGGCAGGCTTTGATTTTTATTAATATGCCTCATTAAACAAAAGAAGTAAGGTTTAGATTTATTATTAGGTTGAATCTAATTCCCCCTACATTTAATTCCCAAATTATTTTCAACACGTAGAATTTCTTTTTGTAAAAAATGATTTCCGGGTCTGCAATAAAAGCTATTTAAATTTTCTGCATGCTCCTCAGTTAATCCTTCCAGAGAAAGAAGTTTGTTGTTATTGATAATCATTTCTTTCAGTTTCAACAATTTTTCCACTGATTTTAGGGAGCTTATTTGATTTTCCTGCGCATATAATTGTTCAAGCGAGGTCAATGTTTCTATTCCCTTCAAGCTTTTGATCTGATTATTTAAAACAAAAAGACTTTTTAATTTTTTCAGAGAGGCCAGCTCTTCGATTGTTTCCAGTTTGTGATGGGTTACGACTAGAATTTCTAAATTGTGCAGATCGGCAACCCCGGAAAGATTTGTTAATTCAAATGACATATTTGGAAAAGGTGCTGAAGGCCCGGCAAACCTTAAGGTGGGAGAATGGTAGAGATTTTCCAACTCTTCTGAATTAGGTTCATTGGAATGAAATAAACATGTAAAAGCAAACGCTTTTTTCCATTCGGGTTGTAATTGCTGCCACCATGTTTTATATGGAATTATTTCTTTCAAAAACGTTCCTTATTAATTACGACTGGGGAAAATCCCTTGCAAGGCAATACAAAAATTTAATCCGAGGGAGGGCTGTTGAATATTAAT
>JBDSBN010000027.1:0-9658 GCA_039921585.1 Ginsengibacter sp.
GGAACATTAAGTGCAGGGAACAATTATTCTTTAACTCTTGGAGGATCAAATACTTTCGAAATAAAGGGTGTATCCATAGATGCAAGTGCTACCAGTACCGCAATTCAAATTGGAACTCCAACGAAAATGCTAAGCGCTACCTTAACAAGTAACAGTACGCTTGTCAATTCCGTACCAGTTACATTTACCGTAACCAGTAATAATAATGGAAGTATCACAACAGTTTCAGGCACTCCTGTCACAGTAACAACAGCTAACGGAGTAGCAAATTACAGCCTGAGTACTGGTTTATTACCTGCAGGGTTGTATTCCGTTAAAGCAGTTGCTGGAAATGGTTGTTCCGAAACAGTGGCTTACTTCTCTGTTTACGATCCGAATGCTGGTTTTGTAACAGGTGGTGGCTGGATTAATTCACCTGCTGGCGCTTATGTTGCTGATGTAACCTTAACCGGAAAAGCAAACTTTGGATTCAATGCTAAATACAAAAAAGGTAGCAATACTCCTGATGGAAATACAGAATTCCAGTTTCAGGCGGGTAACCTAAATTTCAAGAGCTCTTCCTATGATCTTGGTTCCCTAGTCATTGCGGGTGCAAAAGCAATCTTCAAAGGAACGGGCTCAATCAATGGCGCTCCGGGTTTCAGCTTCATGGTATCTGCTATAGATGGTGATGTAAATGGAGGCGGAGGAGTTGATAAGTTCCGTATTAGAATCTGGGGTACTAATGGAATCGTTTACGATAATAATATTAATAGCCCTGAAAATGCGGATGCTGCAACAGCGCTGAGCGGTGGGTCTATCGTTATTCATGAGGTTAAAGGAAATGCTGCAAAGCGCTCAACCAGTAACGGAAGTTCCATGGATTCAATTCCTGCAAACAATGTAAGTGTAGTAAGGAATGAAAAGCCGGAAGTGGACAAATTAACTGTAAAGGTTTTCCCTAACCCTGCCACTTACTTCTTCACGTTCGATATACAAAGTGCAAGTAAAGAAAAGGTTAAAGTGAAGATTTTTGATATTACAGGAAAAATGATTGAACAAAGGATAGGCGTGCCGGCAAATGGTTCTATTAAATTAGGTAGCAATTATCGTCCTGGTTTTTATATAGCAGAAATCATTCAGGGAAATGAGCGGGTTAAAATGAGGATTATTAAGGGAGGAGAATAAACCTC
Organism: Ginsengibacter sp.; assembly: GCA_039921585.1. Classification (GTDB taxonomy): domain Bacteria; phylum Bacteroidota; class Bacteroidia; order Chitinophagales; family Chitinophagaceae; genus Ginsengibacter. Next base: position 1,173 of record JBDSBN010000027.1, read on the forward strand.
TCTCAAAATTGGTAAAAAGAGGCTGTCCACAATTGGATAGCCTCTTTTCTATTTTTTTTCTTCTCAAAAAATAATACTATGATAGATTAAGCAGGTCTTATGGAGGTTGGTAATATTTGTCGAATTCTATGCATAGTGTTTGCGACCCTTTCCGATTTATACCGAATATGATTTTTAAATGGTCTAATTACTTTCATGTGTGTAATTTCAGGAGTATGTTGCCCTGTGGGTAAAATAATCTCTAAGTTTTTACAAATTCCGTTTTGGCTATTATATAAATCAGACAATTTTACTATCATTGAATCATTCATTCAACCTTTTTCCTCACTCCAATAATATAATTCTCGGCTTCCTGTTTGACAGCCATACTCCTGAAAAAATAAGAACACCAGCAATGATGATGATCGGAGAAAGTTTTTGTTGCAGAAAGATCATCGCGATAATGACGGCGAATATAGGCTGAGAATAAATGTAAGCTCCGGCGGTAGAAGCACTCAGGATTTTTATACCATATACATTAAAAAGATAGGCTAAGGAGGTTCCAGGAACCACAATCATAAAAAGCAAAAACCAATGTTGAACAGTAAACGACTGCCATTGGATTTCTGTAAATTCATGATAACATAGGGGAAGAGTAAAAAAGAAACCAAAGGTGAAAATCCATCGAACAACGATGACCGGCTCGTGTCTGTCCATGAGTGGTTTGACCAAAATAAAATAAAAAGTATACGCTATCGAACTTAATATAACCAGGAAATCTCCGAGAAGAATATTGTCTCCCGGTGCGCCATGTTTATGTTCGCTGATCAGTAATATAGCACCTGATATGCCTAATAACAATCCCGCAAGTTTTGTCAGCGACAGTTTTTCATTGAGCATGCGTACAGCCAAAAGCGTGATGAGGATTGGAGTAATGAGCGTGAGGAGTGCGGAGTGAATTGGAAAACTCAAAGACAAACCTTTTATAAATAATAACTGATTTAAAGTGATTGCTGCAAAAGCACATAGCAGTAAAGCGATCCAGTCCTTTTTCTGAAATATTGTTTTGGAAGGTTTAAAAAGAAATAAACCCCAGAAGAGAACCAGGCTAACCCCTAATCGTATGATGTTAATTCCGAGGGCTCCCGCAATGTTATTTGAAGTGAAAAATTTAATTGCACTATAGTTGGAGGCAAAAAATAAATTCGTGCCTATCAGAGCGAGATGAGCCTTAATACGTGGAGCCAATATGATTTATTAATGTACAAAATTGCCGCTTTTTAATGAAGCCACAAATTTTGAAATAATTTGAAAGAATATTTCTTCCCGGAATGGAAGGGGTTTAAAATGAAATTCAGCGACTTTTTCTAAAGCATCATTAAGTAAAAAGTCTGTTTGATTTACACTGTAGAAATAGTTTTTTTCCATTAAATAATTAGCCAGATATACCTGTTCTGCCTGACCGGGTGTGGGTATTAGAATTGCTTTTTTATTCAGTTTCGCCAAATCCATGATCGTTGTATACCCGCTTCTTGCGATGACTATATCGGCCTCATCAAATGCAATATTTAATTCCCGGGCGGTCAGGTGATTGACAATTTTTAAACGATCAGAAGTAGGTGTCAGATTTTCGGAGCTGTCCTGTAATCCACGAACGAGTAAAATAGTTTCTTTTCTATGTTGAGACTGTTCCAGGATAATATTTTCTAAAATTGTTCTTTGAGGTTCCGGACCAGACAAAGAAATAAGCAAATTATATTTTTTATTGACAGATTGATGTGAAGTAAATCTGGACAGAGCGCCTAAATAAAGCGAATTATCCGGCAATTTTTTTGGGTGGGATAATTCACCGGCTAGTCCATCCTTCTCAAAGTCCGGAATCCAGGTCACAGAAAACTTTTTTATAAAACTTCGATGGATGGCAGTGACGATTTTATCTGTGAGATAAAATCCGGTTTTGATATTTAATTGATGGGTAATATATATGCTTGGAACGTTTGTGGAATACAAGCCAAATCGGTTATCTGAAATGACTGCATCGATGGCATATTTTTCAATTATGTTCTTTAAGTCGGTGTTTTCTTTACGAATTGCCGTAATTATACTGGGCAATTGAGAAAGCATTTTCAAGTAAAATCCCCCTATTTTTCGACTATATTTTATTTCATAACCAGACATGCGGACGAACTCAAGAGTTGGGAACTCTTTTTTTAATAATTCAAATATAGATTTATCAGATGCTATAATAACAACGCAATCAAGGGATATTAATGCCTTAATGATAGGGATGCATCTTGTGGCATGTCCCAAACCCCAATCCAAAGGGGACAATAAAATGCGCAGTTTTGCGTTTGTGTTATTATAGATCATTTTATTTGTCAAAACATTTGCAGTATAAACTAATTAAATTTTGTAATTTGGTATTAAGATTCCCGTGAAATTAGAACTAGTTTCGATAGCAAAATAAATTTCTAAATCATGGGCATCAAATAAATTCAATTAATGAAAAACCTGAAGAAAATCCTGCTTTTTTTATTAGTAATTGTAGCAACTACTACAATTAGCTGTAATGCTTCCAAGAAAAGTAATTGCGGATGTCCTAATTTAAACGGCATGATAGGTTATTAAAAAAACCAATCATTATGAACAAATTCAACCGGGATTTATTGGTATTGTTCAAAGAAGAATCAAACTCCCAATCCATCGAAAGCGAAGTAGATTTCCTGCATGAGTTACTTTCCGATGCAGAACAGATCGAGAACCTTGTTAGTGCCTATGAAATTGTAAATATTAACAAGAGGAAAATTTATTCCGACCGAAAGCGGATTGAGGAAACGATTAATCATAAAAAACTTAAGCCATTTATTTTTCTGAATAATAAGAATTAATCGTTTCTTATTATTCATGTCTATTGGCTTATTCATTTGAACAAACTGCTTTTAGCTTAAAATTTAAGGCGAAGGGTGGATGTTATTGTGCCGTTTAGAAATAAATGATTTTCAGAAAAGATACATTGATAATATTGTTGTCCTCATGGATACTTTGAATCATCAAAGTACAATCTCTAAAAATACAGAACACATTTTTCGTTGAATTAGTGAGTAATGGCCCCTGCTTCAAAGGTAAGTACAAAACTAATTGCTTATTTCCCAGGTTTCTTTCCCTCTTAATAAGGCATCCAGATCTCCCGCACCTTTTGTGAGTGCCCTTTCAATTTGAGCTTCCATTAATTCTTCATAACAAGGCCTGTCCGTTTCAAAGAAAACTCCAAATGGACGTGGGAAATGCATTTCTATTTCCGGAGAATCGAATAACCTGGTAAGGATTTGACCTTTGTAAAAATCCTTTTCATCATGAATCCATAAATCATCTGCGCTTATCTGACCGTTCAAATCCACTACTTTGGGATTTAAACCATCCAGCATAATTCCTTTATTTTTTTCGCCGCCAAAAATTAATGGTTTTCCATGTTCTAAAAAGATCGTTTCATCTGCCTTGCTTTTTTTGTCTGTAAACAGTTCAAAAGCTTTGTCATTAAAAATATTACAGTTCTGGTAAATTTCGAGGAAGGATGCCCCCTTGTGATGTGCAGAACGTAAAAGCATTTCCTGAAGATGCTTGGGATCTCTGTCCATTGTACGTGCAACGAATGAAGCATCTGCACCCATTGCCAAAGCAGCCGGATTAAATGCGTGATCAATGCTGCCGTGAGGAGTGCTCTTTGTTACTTTTTGTGGCCGACTGGTTGGAGAATATTGTCCCTTGGTTAAACCGTAAATTTCATTATTAAATAAAAGGATATTTACATCGAAATTTCTACGAAGGAGATGAATGGTATGATTACCACCGATACTTAACGCATCCCCGTCACCTGTAACGATCCAAATACTCAACTCCGGTCTGCTCGCTTTTAAGCCACTAGCGATTGCTGTAGCCCTGCCATGGATGCTGTGCATACCATACGTATTCATATAATATGGAAAGCGGCTGCTGCAGCCAATTCCGCTTATGATGACAAAATTTTCCCTGGGAATACCAAGGGTTGGAAACACTTTTTGAACTTGTGCTAAAATAGAATAATCGCCACATCCAGGACACCAACGTACTTCCTGATCTGTCACAAAATCTTTCGACGTTAGTACTTGAGGCGCGATAGCAAAATCACTCATTTCTTAAATAATTAGAGGCGCAAAGTTACTGAATACTTGTGTTAGAGTAATTGTAATCAATTATGATTTACGGAAAAATATGGTAAAATATATAGATAAGTAGCTTCTTTCCTGATGCGAGACTTATTTTGGAGTATCGCATCAGGCTTTTTACAAAACCGATTCAATTTTACACATTTTACTTGCCTTGCAAAGCTTCCCAATATTCTGCGGCACGGCGGGTGTGTGGTATTACTATCGTACCTCCTACTATATTGGCCACTGCAAAAATCTCATATAATTCATCTGTAGTTACACCCAATTCGAATGCTTTCCCGACGTGATACTTAATGCAATCGTCGCAACGTAACACCATGCTGGCAACAAGTCCAAGCATTTCTTTTGTTTTTTTATCAAGTGCTCCTTCTTCGTATGTATTGGTATCAAGATTCCACAAGCGTTTTATAACCAGGTTGTTTTTACTTAAAATAACCTCGTTCATCTTTTCACGATAGCTGTTGAATTCATTGATCAAATCTGCCATAATGTATAAAATTAAATATTGAAGATGGTACCAGAACATTATGTTCTAATTCTCAAAAGGGATAATTCTTGACGGGACATTTTACTTTCCCCAATGATTCATGTTGTTATCCTGGCTGCTGTCCTTATCCGGCATCCTGTTTAATCTGGATTTTATCCAGAAATAACTGGTTACAGCAAACATTAGTCCCACCATTATAATTGAAAAGAAATTGTCTTTGTCAAATAAAAGTATTCCAATAATAAAACCCCAAATCTCGAAAATTATCCAGGCTAATACCGTGTATATTTTCCAATTTAGAGGTTTTAAGCCTTTGGTGGCTGCCAATTTTCCGATTTCCCGGGTAATAAATATTAATGCAATTACTTCTAACATCCTTCCATTCCTTTTCTTTCAAACCTGTTAAACCAGGTCAATATCAAAATTAACCAATTGAACAAATTGGTTGAGTCTTTCGTCGATTTCTTTCTTTGTAATTTCTTTTAATCTTTCAGGGCCAAATTTTTCAACGCAAAAACTTGCCAGTGCAGAACCAACGATTATAGCAGTTTTCATGTTTTCAAAACTGACATTTTTGGTGCGCGCCAGGTGTCCTACAAATCCACCGGCGAATGAATCTCCTGCTCCTGTCGGATCGAATACTTCGTCCAGAGGCAGAGCCGGAGCAAAAAATACATGATTTTCATGAAATAGTAATGCGCCATGTTCTCCTTTTTTTATAACGAGGAATTTTGGTCCCATTTCCAGAACTTTCCTGGCTCCCTTTACAAGAGAGTATTCCCCGCTTAATTGCCTTACTTCACTATCATTGATCATTAATACATCAATTTTTGTAAGTACCTGCAAAAGATCATTCATCGAAGATTCCATCCAGAAATTCATTGTATCCAATATAACCAGTTTGGGTCTTACACGAAGCTGATTAATGACACTCATCTGCAGCGAAGGCATTACATTACCCAGCATTAAATATTCTGCTCCCTGGTATTGTTCTGGGACGATCGGATTAAAATCAACCAGTACATTTAGGTCTGTAATTAATGTATCGCGGGAGTTCATATCCAGGTGATATTTTCCGCTCCAAAAGAAAGATTTTTTATCCGGAACGATCTCTACCCCGGTTAAATCTACTCCGCGTTTTTTTAATTCATCCATTTCTTCTTGCGGAAAATCACTACCTACAATCGAAATTTGTTGAAGAGGTTGAGTTAAATGACTTGCTGCATAAGCCACGTATGTTGCAGATCCGCCTACAATTTTATCAATTTTTGCGAAAGGCGTTTCAATAGCATCAAAAGCCATGGTGCCCAATGTAATAATGGCCATAATTTATTTAATGATTTATCGATGATTCGGTATCGCTGCAAATGTAAGAGGAATCAATGGATTCTTAAGGTTAGAAGAAGGAATGTTTCCGAATTGTTATCCCATTTTTAAAAGAATCATTTCTTTTGCAAAAAAATGGCCGGATTATGGATGAAAAAATGATTTTGGCTGTAGCATCGACGCAAATTAAAACAAGTTGCAATTTTTTTTGTATACTATAGTAATGGAAATCAAGGAAAATGTCCGGCAGATTTAATATCTAAAAGATCCTTTGATTACCTTTTTAAATAATAAACCTTATAACTTTACTCTTATTAAATTTTACTAAATGCTTTTAACAATTCATCCTGAAAATCCACAACCGCGTTATATTGACCAGGTGGTGGATTGTTTAAAAAATGGAGGGATCATTATTTATCCTACTGATACTATTTATGGTTTAGGATGCGATATCAATCATCCTAAAGCAGTAGAACGCATTTGCCGGATCAAAGGGATTGATCCTAAAAAAGCGCAATTGTCGTTTATCTGTCGGGACCTGAGCCACCTCAGCGATTACACAAAAAGTATTGACACTCCTTTGTATCGGGTGTTGAGAAATAATTTGCCCGGCCCGTTTACCTTTATTCTTCCGGCCAGTAAGCAGGTGCCCAAAATATTAAAAACAAAAAAGGATACGATTGGATTAAGGATTCCGGATAATAATATTTGCATGGCTATACTAGAAGCTCTGGACAATCCGATTCTGAGTGCTTCTTTGCCGGGTGAAATGGTCGAAGAATATACTGATCCGGAGATTATCTATGAAACCTTTAGTAAACAGGTTGATTTTGTGATTGATGGCGGACCGGGAGGTATTATACCATCTACAGTAATTGATTGTACAAATAATGGTTTTGAAATAACCCGTCAGGGATTGGGAATTATTGAAAACAGCTAAACTATTTCTGCTCTACTAAACTATATCAGCGTGTTTTTTATCAAAAAACCGATCAACATTCCCCGGAAACAGTGGATACCTCCACTTCTTTTACTGAAAAAAGATTAAAACTTTTACGGTGGTATTTGCAAATGCCATGAATATGGATCGCTTCTCTATGTTCTTTTGTTCCATATCCTTTATTCGTATGCCAGGCATACATATTGAATTGTTCATGAAGGTTTATCATATAGGAATCCCGATAGGTCTTGGCCAAAATACTGGCAGCCGCAATGGAGGCATAATTTTCGTCTCCTTTTACCATACAATGGTGCGGCATATCATTATAAGGCTTAAAGCGATTTCCGTCGATCAATAAAATTTCTGGTCGGGTTTTTAAATCGTTCAAAGCTAGATGCATGGCTTTGTAGGATGCTTGTAAAATATTTATCCGATCGATCTCTTCATTACAAACACTTGCAACAGCATACGAAATACTTTCTTTTTCTATTATTGGTCTTAATGTTTCGCGCTCCCTGGCATTGAGCTGTTTGGAATCATTTAGTAAGGGATGGTAAAACTCTTTGGGCAAAATAACCGCAGCTGCAAATACAGGACCTGCATAACATCCGCGTCCGGCCTCATCCACGCCGGCTTCAATAAATTTATTATGGTAAAAAGGAAAAAGCAATGGAGAATTTTTGCCTTCAAAAGTAAGTTTTTAAATTTAGACGGACCATTGGTTTCCGGGTAAAAATTCCAATCTGAACTTCTTGACTTCAGGAGGTAACTTTGTTCTTAATTTTGTTGCTCATCTTCTATACATTTAACTGCTGGTATTGTCATAAAACCAACGAGTTTATATTAAAACAAGGATTGAATAAATGGAAAGTTTAGGAATAAAAACAAATAAAAACATTGTACGTTGGCTGTATCTTGGTGTTTTCATGCTGATGGTTCAAATTTTACTTGGCGGAGTTACCCGTTTAACCGAATCAGGATTGAGTATTACGGAGTGGAAACCAATAACAGGAACGTTGCCTCCTTTAAATACCGTAGAGTGGCAGGCCGAATTTGATAAGTACAAAAACACCGATCAGTTCCGCTATGTCCATTCCGATTTTACCCTGAGTGATTTTAAATACATATTTTTCTGGGAGTGGCTACACCGTAGCTGGGCAAGACTGATGGGGCTGGTATTTCTGATTGGTTTTTTTTATTTCCTTATAAAAAGACAATTCAGGTCGGATATGGTTATTCCATTAATCATCCTTTTTATATTAGGAATTATTCAGGGGGCGATAGGTTGGATTATGGTTCAAAGTGGACTATTGCCTGAAAAGATGTTTGTCGGCCATATTAAATTAGCCGTTCACTTTATGGCAGCCCTGGTCCTACTCTGTTATACCTTTTGGTTTGCTTTAAGATTTTCAGTGAAAAAACATCAGATTGTAGTCCCGAAATCGCTCCGCACTTTAACTGCTGTCATAGGGGGAGTTCTTTTTATTCAGCTTGTGTATGGGGCATTTATGGCGGGATTACATGCTGCAGTTTACGCGCCTACCTGGCC
>JBDSBN010000028.1:0-3971 GCA_039921585.1 Ginsengibacter sp.
TAAATATATCAGAACTCTTAAAAGAAGATTTCCATCCAACAGATAGCCACCATATTATCAAACCCAATTGAATATTTAAAAGGTGTTGGACCCTTTAGAGCAGAATTACTAAAAAAGGAAGTTGGGATTTTCATCTTCAGAGATTTGCTCGAGTTTTTTCCTTTTCGGCATATCGATCGGACTAAAATCACTCCCATAAAAGATATACGGCCTGATATGGATTATGTCCAGGTCGTAGGTAGGATTACTTCCTTAAATATTATAGGTGAAAAACGTGCAAGAAGGTTGGTAGCTACATTGCATGATGGCACAGACGAGCTTGAGTTGGTGTGGTTTCAGGGAATCAATTGGGTGGAAAAAGCATTGAATACCGGCATGCGTATCCGGGTATTTGGCAAGGCGGGATATTTTATGAACACGCCCCAAATGTCTCACCCGGAATTTGAACTTATTACAGAAGAAAATGTTGAAACCCGGAATTTTTTGGAACCGGTTTACTCCAGTACTGAAAAATTAAAAGCCCGAAGCATGGGAGGGCGGCAAATAGCAAAATTAACCTATGCCTTACTCAGTTTGCTATCCGAAAAGGATATTCCCGAAAATATTCCAGCCGGTATTTTGGAAAAATTTAGATTGATAAACCGCTTTAAAGCATTTAAAGACATTCATTTTCCATCTTCGCAAGTTGATTATGAACAAGCAGTTAAGAGGTTGAAATTTGAAGAGTTATTCATTGCACAATTAAGGATGCAATTAGTAAAATTGAAAAGACATACCACATCAAAAGGATATGTTTTTGAAAAAGTGGGCGCCTATTTCAATGACTTTTACCATCATCATTTACCATTTGAACTAACCGGTGCTCAAAAGAGATCGCTAAAGGAAATCAGAACAGATCTGGGTTCCGGCAGGCAAATGAATCGTTTATTACAGGGAGATGTAGGTAGTGGTAAAACGATGGTTGCTTTAATGGCCATGCTTTTGGCAGCCGATAATGGATTTCAAAGCTGTTTTATGGCCCCTACTGAAATACTGGCCAGGCAGCACTTTGAAGGCCTTAGTGAAATGCTGGATGGCCTGGATGTTAAAATAGGAATTCTCACAGGTTCTTCCACAGCCAAACAAAAAAGAGAAATGCTTCAGCAATGTGCTGATGGTTCATTGCATATAATTACGGGTACCCATGCACTAATAGAAGATACTGTCGTATTTAAAAATCTGGGGCTGGCAATCATTGATGAACAACACCGGTTTGGGGTAGCTCAGAGAGCTAAGCTGTGGACAAAAAATACCATTGCGCCCCATATTTTGGTCATGACTGCCACGCCTATCCCACGCACATTGGCTTTAACTGCCTATGGTGATTTAGACTATAGTATTATGGATGAATTGCCCCCGGGAAGAATTCCGATTACTACTGTACATCGCATGGAATATAAACGGCCGCAGGTTATGGATTTTGTAAAATCAGAAATTGCCAAAGGCCGGCAGGTTTATATTATTTATCCGTTGATAGAAGAATCATCCAAACTGGATTTTGAAAATCTAATGAAAGGCTACGAGGAAGTAAAGGCTTATTTCCCGGAACCAAAATACTATATCAGTATGGTTCATGGAAAGCAAAAAGCGCAGGAAAAACAAATAAACATGAATCGCTTTGTGACTGGTGATACACAAATTATGGTTTCTACCACGGTTATTGAGGTGGGTGTAAATGTGCCCAACGCAAGTTTGATGGTAATCGAAAGCTCGGAGAAATTTGGCTTGACCCAATTACATCAATTAAGAGGAAGAGTAGGGCGGGGGAGTGAAAAGAGCTATTGTATCCTCATTACAAAAGTGAAACTTTCTGCAGATGCAAAACAACGCCTGCAGATTATGTGCGAAACAAATGACGGTTTTAAAATAGCAGAAAAAGATTTAGAAATTCGCGGACCGGGTGAAATCGAAGGAACAAGGCAAAGTGGAACGCTCAATTTCAAGCTGGCAAACATTATCGAAGATAAAATAATATTAGACGCCGCAAGACTTAGTGCGCAAAAACTAATTGAAGAAGATCCCGAATTTTCTTCGGCTGAAAATTTGTGTATAAAAAATTATCTTTCTACAAAGAAGGGCAAAACTTCCTGGAGCAAAATTTCATAAGTGGAGAATTTATATATTGTTAACAGGCTATTAAATAAAACCACTTTTCAATTATTTGCGTACTTATGACGGGCTTATTTGTGTAATTTGGAGAGAAATAGTTATTACGTCAAAAACGATCATTTTGAAAACGAATAAGGGTTATTTTTTTTATTTTTTACCTCTGGTGATATTGCTCTTTATTTCCGGAAGTATGTATTCACAGGTGGCATTTATTGAGAATAAAGGCCAATGGGATGCATCAGTAAAATATATGAGTAATGCTGGCGACGGTTCATTTTTTATTCAGCAAAATGGTTACACAATTACTCAATTTCATCCGGAAGATGTGGCAAGGGTTACCAAAAGTCAACACATGACAGACCTTGCCGGGAAAAAATCCGGGCGCAAAAATGGGAAAGTTCGTTCCCACTCTTATAATGTCGAATTTTTAAACGCTTCTAAGGCAATGATTATTCCAGAGAAGCCACTTGAAACGGTCAATAACTATTTTATAGGAAATGATCCGGATAAGTGGGCAGAAGGATGTAAGATATATCAGACCATTACCTATAAGAATATTTATCCCAATATTGATTTAAGATATTATGTAGATGGAGGCAGTAATCTGAAATACGATTTTATCGTACATCCCGGGGGAGATGTGGAGAGGATAGCTATGAAGTATTCCGGAGCAAAAAGCGTGGATGTAATTAAAAGGGAATTAGTAGTGACCACTTCGCTCGGAAAGAGCAGGGAGCTTCAACCTTATACGTATCAGGTAATTAATAACGAGCGGAAAGAAGTGGAATGCAGATATCAGCAGAAAGGAGATGTCGTGCGGTTTAAAGTGAAAAACCATGATCCAAATGAAACGTTGATTATCGATCCAACTCAAATATTTTTTAGTTATTCCGGAAGTACTTCTGACAATTGGGGATTTACTGCTACCTATGGTAAGGATGGAAGTTTGTATGGAGGTGGAATTGTATTTGGCCAGGGCTTTCCGGCAAATTCGGGAGCTTTTGATGAAAGCTATAATGGAGATTATGATATTAGCATTATCAAACTTTCTCCCAATGGTAGAAACCGGATTTATGCCACGTACATTGGAGGAGCAAAAAGTGAACAACCCCACAGCTTAATAGAAGACTCTCAGGGAAATTTAATTATTGCCGGAAGAAGTAATTCCAGTGACTATCCCACCACTACCGCTCATGTGGGGCCGGGAGGTAGTGGAGCAGATTATGACATTGTAGTAACCAAATTAAATGCTACCGGCAGTGCGCTGATTGGCTCCATGAAAATAGGAGGAACCGCCAATGACGGGGTAAATATTGCCGATCAGTCTACCCTGAAAACCCTTTCCTTAAAAAGAAATTATGGAGATGATGCACGCAGTGAAGTAATCCTGGATGGGGCAGATAATATTTATTTAACCAGCAGTACTGTGTCTGCAGATTTTCCGGTTACTCCCGGAGCTTTCCAATCTACATTGGCTGGAAAGCAAGATGCAGTCGTTTTAAAGATCAATCGTAATTGCAATACGCTCCTGATGAGTACCTATTTAGGAGGTTCCGGAGATGATGCGGGGTATGTGCTTGCGCTCGGATTATCAGGGAATATCTATGTAGCCGGCGGAACCGGTAGTAATGATTTAAAAGGGATTTCTCCTTCAGGAGTGGTGAAATCAACCTATTCCGCTCCGGGAGTATCCGGTGATGAAGCAGATGGATTTATTATTGAATTAAATCCAGGTGGTACGGCTGCTATAAAAGGAACATATATAGGTACCGGCAGCCCCGACCAGATTTATGGTATTGAAATAGATAAAAGCGGGTTTGTAT
>JBDSBN010000029.1:0-4713 GCA_039921585.1 Ginsengibacter sp.
ATGCGCACACCTGTATAAAATCTGCTTGCGAATTCCTCCCCTGAAATATCAGGAACAATGTTGTCAAGGTTTTCAATCTTTGTTTCCACAGTGCAACGCACTCTGCAATCCGGTGTCAGATTAGAAAGAATACACATCACCACATCCAGTCCGTCTTTTTCAAACTCTTCCTGGGATTTATGCCACTCTTTAAAAGTTGCAGAAAACTGCTCAAGGCAGGAGTTAATAAAATTAGCTCCCATAGAATCCACTGTTTCAAATGTGCAAAATAATTGCATTAGTCCAGCTTCCAAATGATTCAGGTCTCTCAGTTCAATATCTGTAATTCCACCCCCTCTGCCGCGCATATTTTCTGTAATGGATTCGCAACCTTCTATGAGTAGCTCCTTTAATTCAGGGAATTTATATTGTAGTAATTCAACATTATCATTCCATAAAAAATGTACTTGCCCTACTTTTTCTGTTCCAAGAATTTCAGTTTTAAAGCCTCCGTTGGAAAACCAAAACTTTGCACTATTTGCGGCGGCCGCTACAACAGAACTTTCTTCAATAACCATTGGTAGCATATACACATTCCCATCTACTAAAAAGTTTGGAACAATACTGAACGGCAAATGAAAATTTGAAATAGTGTTTTCACTGAACTCTTCGATCATTTCCTGAATGGAAGGATCCGGATGGTGAAAACTTTTAAAAACCTCCAATGGATTTTCATTCTTTTCAATGAGTGCAGAAATCATTTCCAGTTTTTCATCCCGGCTTTTTTTAGAAAATCCATGAATAATGTTCACTTGATTGTTCATAATCTTATTTTACTTTTAAAAATGCCTTTGCAAGCAATAATCCTTGTATTTGATGCCAGGCAAAATTATCCAGTATTTCCTGGGATTGATTGGCATACTTTAAAAATGTAGCTGCCTGGCCGTACATAGCCGGTAAAGCAGATTTCGATATCGCATAATATCCGTCTAAGAAACTTTTTACTCCCCCACTTACAATAACAGATTGAACCTTTACATCGCTACCTGGCTCACGCACAATATCGTTCATAAACTCAACCATTTCAGAAGAGCTGTGGCCGAGAGTTACAATCTCTTTATAAAAATCACTAACGCCGGAATTTCTGAATAACTCCAATTTGGAAAAATTCGTTCCTCCATTAGCTGCAAACTCAATAGCAGTAAGTGGAAGCTTCAATAATTCCTTCATACTTTCCTTACCAAATCCTTGTCCAACTTCTTTGACAATGATCGGAAAAGTTATCTCGTTTAGTAATTTTTTAATTGTTTCCAAAGGAGGAAACCGGATCACATCTCCTTCCGGCTGCAACCATTCCTGCAATGGATTTACATGAACAATTAAACCATCCGCACTCAATTTCTCTATTAGTCGCTTTATTTTATGTCCATTCCCCGTTTCTAATAATTGCTCTACCTGAGCTATTCCCAGATTGACATAGAAAGGAATTTCATCTCCGAGAATGGGTCTCAAATTAAAACCGTCCGACAGGGAGTTATCTGCCATAGCCAGTCTGCATGAACCCAGTCCGATTCCGAAGCCAAATTTTTTTGCAGTGTGGGCGAGCTTTTTGTTTATTTCATCCGCATTCGCTGTGCCGCCCGTCATGCTGGAAATCCAAATAGGGTACTTTTGAGTTTGGTTGCCCAACTTTGCCTCCCAGGTGGCATTTTTATCCGGGTGAACAGCCAGCATAGGTTCATAATAGAACCTATGATCAATCTGATCATTTTGAGAATCCAGCGCCAGATCCAAATGACTGTCTTTTCTAGAGCCAATAATCTCCGGATTCTCCTTTTTTTCTGACTGTTTATTCACCATAATCTTTATTTACAAAATTTGATTTATTCAACTTCCTGGTAAATATTATTTAATCATTTGATGATAATATGAGTAACCGGAGTGTTAAAAATCAGGCGCAAAGGTACATTTTTGGCGTGTGATTGTCCGGGATGATTTTTTTTTAATATCTGGCTATAAAACAGAAGTAAATCGTTGGTACCATCAACTTTTCCAATTCCACCCGGAAGATTTAGGGCAGTTCCTCTAACAACATAAGTTGGGCATGATCAGGACTTGAGAATTTTGGGAACGAAAACTCCGGGCTGTGAGATTCCAGACCAAATGGATTGGATCAAAAATGATGAAAGAGATTTATCCTTAATTATTATAAATCTGTATTGACAATTCCCAGGAACTAATTTTCAGTAAGTCAGGTAACTTAGACACAACAAAGCCTGATCACTCACATTCTTTCACTTCATATGAAAGCTGCTCTCCGTAAATCGGGAGCAGCTTTTTGGTGATTTTAGATCTGAACTGGAGAAAGATCTAGTCAGGGGTCGCTTCCCAGACTTGTCTTTAGTCTTTTGATTCGTTTGGCATGCAGAAAATCATTTTTTTTTACCTAAACCGAAGGCCAAACATGAAGTTCTTCTTCCTTTTTAGGTTCATTTACATTTTTCACTTTTTTAAATTCCTCGTAAACAGCTACATCAACAATATCCAGATTTTTTAATTGTTCTAAAAGGATATCCGCCTTTTTGTTATTTACAAAATATTCAAGAATATATTCAAACTTACAGTTCAGAAAATAAGGTTCATAAATATTCAACTTACCTCCTTCGGATAATTCTTTAAACATCTTCAAATCCGCCTTTGGTTCAGTTATAAAAGCAATAATCTTACTTTGATTAGGACCTGCGCCGTTAGTTTCTTCTGATTGCAACAATGTATATCCACCTGCTAAGTTCAGTTTGATACTTTTTTGGGGCGCACCCGTGTTATTTTTCCCTCTGGAGAATACAAACTGAATTTGATCATCCGTTAAGCGGTGCTGGGCAATATACCTGAATGATTTTTTATGTTTTGTCTGCTGAATGGTCACATCTGTATCACTTTTCGGAGACCTTTTATACTCTTTCCACCTTTCGATAAAGGGTTCAGCCTGAAGAGATGTTTCAAAAATCACGAATTGAACTTTAGTATTTTTTATCATGTTTAAAATATACAACTTATAATTCACATCGATTTGTTAACTACTTTTTTTATGCTGTAGAATGGACCTTTTTCGACTGTTTTCCGGATAAAAAAGTCTTCAAATATTCCTTTGACAGGCTCTTTGCAAAAGCAATTATTTCATCCATATCGATTTAGTGGTTCGGATAAAAAATGAAGATCCCAATAAAATTTATTGTGCAAAACGCATCACCCTACTTTTTCCTTCATGACATCAGATGAGATTGGTACAAAAAACTGTTTATGGTAAGTTTCAACGGATGTTTTAATTTCAGGAAATTTTTTTATTCTATTCTTCATTTATTCACCATTCCATATGAAAAATTATTTGTTGATCACTGCCTGTCTTTTAATTAGTATGCCATCTCTCCTAGCACAAACCGATCCGGCCTGGAAAAGCGTATTTGATAAGATTAATACAGAAGTCCAAACCAATTCCCGTGCGTATGCAACGCTGGAGGATGCCATCAATAAAATAGGCCACCGACTAACGGGTTCACCCAATGGTGAAAAAGCCGAAGAATATGTTTACAATCTTTTAAAATCATATGGCTATACAGTAAAGTATCAACCCTTTGAAGTAGAGAGCTGGAGTCGAAAATCGCTAAAAACAAGTATCGGACCTGGCTCTAATCATTCTGAAGTAAAATCAGTTGCGTTGGCTCACTCTCCGGTAAATGCAGACGTAGCCGGAGAGTTGGTTGATATGGGAAATGGCCTTGAGGAAGATTATGCAAAAAGTTTCGGGAAAGTAAAAGGAAAAATTGCACTGGTGTATTTAGGTATTTTACCAGGGACTTCGGGAAAAAATCTTCACCGTTCTGAAAAAGCTGCTCTTGCTATTACGAATGGGGCGAAAGGTATTATTATTTACAACACAGTTCCCGGAGGAGTTTTATTAACAGGAACAGCTTCCGTTACAGGAAAATTAATCCCTATTCCGGCTATTTGCATAAGCCTGGAAGATGGACAGATATTAACCAATCGGTTAAAAACGGAAACCTTAAATGCCCGTATTGAAATGACGAATTTTTCTGGCATGATCAAAGCCAGAAATGTAATTGCCACATTAAAAGGGACAACAATTCCGAATGAAAAAATTCTGGTGGGCGGCCACCTCGATAGCTGGGATTTAGCAACCGGTGCCATTGACAATGGCATTGGATCATTTTCTATTATAGATATGGCGCGTACTTTTTCCGCGCTGAAACTACGTCCGAAACGAACGATTGAATTTATTCTCTTTATGGGGGAAGAGCAAGGTCTTCTTGGTTCAAAATCTTATGTAAAAAATGCCCTTCAGGATGGCAGTATCAATCAAATCCGGTATATGCTCAATTACGACATGACCAACGACCCACAAGGGTTTGCCACCTCTAACGATGCTTCCCGAATGCTTTTTCAAGGTATTGGCGGTATGGCAGCGTTAATAGATACGAGTTTTAAAAACCTCTACTCAACCGGAGCAGGGCTGCACAGTGATCATGAACCTTTCATGTTACAAGGTGTGCCGGTAGGAGGAGCTGCAGGCGGCACTTTACCAAACAATTCAGGGCGTTGCTACCATGCTGATTGCGATCATTTTGACCTTGTAGATGAACAAGGAATGAAAAACACGGTTCGTTTTAATTCTATGTTGATTTATGGCCTGGCAAATGCAAAAACCCTTGCAGCCAA
>JBDSBN010000030.1:0-27854 GCA_039921585.1 Ginsengibacter sp.
TTTTTGATTTGATTATAGATCGTTCCTCTAAGAGAAACGATTAAATATGATTTAATATTCGCAACGTTACCCAGGTTTTGTTTATTCGCCCAAAGCTTTATGAACAAATCATGAATACAATCTTTTACAATATTCCGATCATCTGTAATTCGAGTACCGTATTCATATAAATTATTAAAATACCTATGATAAATTTTTGAAAAAGACTTTCTGTCGCCTTGTTGGAAGGCTTGCCACAAATGGTAATCATTCTCAGCAATATCTTTCATTTATTAAAATAACGATGATAGCAATTTGGTTGTGCTCAATAGATTGAAGAAAGTAAAGTTATATTTTTTAAGCTCAAAAAAATGAGCATTGAATTTACCTGATTCAATATAATGGAAAGTTATGACACATCAAATGGAGAAGTATCCAACATTTACCAAAGAATCATTCCTAGTCGACAATAAGATTTTTTTATTAATAAGCAGTGGTTGGTAATTAAAGGCATTAAGACAATAAGTAATTTTTTAATTGCTTAAAATCTGCCGGAATCTTCACAGTTTTTTTCTCCTTCGTTAATAACGCTTGAATCTCTTCTGGCAGCGGGATCTTCTCTCCCGTTACTGGCTCTACCACATCATAAAACTTTACCGGATGTGCTGTTTCCAGAATCATTCCGCTTATGTCACTTTTATCCTGCATATATTTTTCCAAACTCGCATACGCAACAGCACCGTGTGGGTCAAGCAAATAATGATGATCAAAATAAACTTCCTTAATTGTATCCTTCGTTTCCGAATCCGAAATGGTATAGCTGCTGATATTTTTCTTTATCGAAGAAAATTCCTTTTCAAATAATTGTAGAATACGTACAAAATTGCTTGGCGCACCCACATCCATCGCATTGCTTATAGTGGCTACAGACTTCTTTGGGGAATAATTTCCTTCCTCCAAATAATTCGGAAATACGTCATTCGCATTACAGGCAGCAATAAAATGATTTACGGGCAATCCGCGATGAGCAGCCAGTAAGCCTGCGCAAATGTTGCCAAAATTTCCACTGGGCACACATATTACCGGCGGTTTTTCCTTCTGAGCCCATTGTTGCCAGGCAAAGAAATAATAGAACTGCTGCGAGAGCCAGCGGGCAATATTGATTGAATTGGCTGAGGTCAAAAACAATGAATTATTTAATTCGGTATCAGTAAACGCTTGTTTGACTAATTTTTGACAATCATCAAAATTTCCATCAACCTCTATAGCGGTTATATTTTTACCTAATGTTGTAAGCTGCAACTCCTGAACGCTGCTTACTTTTCCGGAAGGATATAAAATAACGACTTCTATACCGTCTACATCGTAAAAGCCATTGGCAACTGCTCCGCCGGTATCTCCGGAAGTAGCCACGAGCACCGTGATTTTTTTATTAAAATCTTCCGGTCTTTCCTGAACGAAATATCCAAGACAGCGACTCATAAAACGGGCGCCCACATCTTTAAAAGCAAGCGTTGGCCCATGGAATAATTCCAGGGAAAAAACATTCTCTTTGATTTGCTTTACAGGAATATCAAAATTGACTGTTTCCGCAACTATTTTGCGCAATTCTTCTTCAGGAATTGTATCTCCAACAAAAGGAGCGATTACTTTAAAAGCAATTTCCTCTTTGGAATATTTTTCAATGTTTTCAAAAAACTCCTTTTCCAGCACAGGTATACTTTCCGGAAAATACAAGCCACCGTCCGGTGCCTGCCCTAAAATAGCGGCTTCCTTAAAATTTACTTTTGGAGATTGTCCATTGAGACTATAATAAAGCATGTTGATCTGTTTGTCGTTTATTATTACGTATTTAATAGAAAATAGTAGGGTATCAAAATCCGTTTAACTTACTTCGGTCCGATTGCATTATTCCTTTATTACTACCCCACCCTGATGATTAATTGTGGTGACATAGGTGTTATACTCTAGTCCAATATTTTCATACACATCCTTCATAATTTTTTCTACCTCAAAAGCAATTTGCTGGTTTTCACAAAGCATAAAAACCGATGGTCCGGATCCGGAAATACCGCCACCTAAAGCACCGGCTTCTTTGCTCCTTTCTTTTACATCTCTAAAGCCGGGAATCAGCATGCTGCGCACAGGCTCAATAATTACATCTTCCAGCGAGCGGCTGATTAAACTATAATCATTTTGCAAAAATCCGGCTACCAATCCGGCAATATTTCCCCATTGTTTAATGGCGTCTTTTAACAACAATTCCTTGCGAAGGATTTCTCTTGAATCAGAAGTTTTCACCTCTATTTGCGGATGTACAACAGCAACGTATAATGGTGGTGCGGAAATAGACACAATATCCAACGGAAAAATAGATCGGATGAGCGTCACCCCACCATAAATACATGGAGTAATGTTATCTGCATGTTTTACGCCTGAAGCAAGTTTTTCACCCATCATTGCGAAGGAAACCATTTCATTTTTTGTAAAAATATTTCCCAGCAAATGATTTGCAGCCATAATGGCTCCGGCAGAACTTGCAGCGCTGGAACCCAGTCCGCTACCAGGTTTGATCTGTTTTTTTATTTCCAGATCGAATCCAATTTGCGGACTAATTTCCTTCATCAATTCCATCAGGGACACACCTGCCACATTATTCTCTGCTGCGGTAGGAAGGTTAAATTCATCTGTATGTGTTATACGAATTCCCGGCCTGTCTACTATGGTTAATTCCATCACGTCATACGGTTCATTTAATGCCATTCCCAGCACATCAAAACCGCAAACAATATTAGCAACAGTTGCCGGGGAATGAATCTTAATTTTCCGGCCAAATTCAATATGGACCTCTTTCATTTAATTGCTTTAAAACAGAAATTATAATCTTCTGAATGTTTATTTTATATTTTAAAATACTTAACTGCCGGCTCTGATAATATCTGCAAATACACCAGAAGCGGTTACCTCTGCACCCGCACCTGCTCCTTTTATCACAAGTGGTTGTTCAGAATACCGGAGAGTATAAAATAATACCGCATTATCCTTTCCATAAAGATGGTAAAAATCGTGAGCAGGATCAATATGCTGCAGTCCGACAGTCGCTTTACCTTCTTCAAAAGATGCCACAAATTTCAACTTCTTTCCTTCAGCAGTTGCGGCTTTTACCAGATCAGCAAAATGTGCTTCATGTTTTTCCATTTCACTATAGAAATTCTCTACATCACCTTCCATACAAGATTCAGGCATAAAGGAATTATTGTTAATATCCTCCATTTCCAATACAGCTCCGGACTCTCTGGCAAGAATCATAATTTTACGGGCAACATCCACACCACTCAAATCAAGTCTTGGATCAGGTTCTGTATATCCTTCAGCCTGAGCTTGTCTGACAACTTGTGCGAAACTTTTTTCACCGGTATAATTATTAAATACAAAGTTTAGCGTACCGCTTAAAACAGCTTCTATTCGGGTCACTTTATCTCCGCTTCTGAGCAAATCATTCAGCGTGCCAATTACCGGCAATCCCGCTCCCACATTCGTTTCAAACAAAACCGGAGCATTAAATTCCCTGGATAAGTTTTTAAGTTGTTTATAATATTGGTATGAAGAAGAACAAGCCACTTTATTACATGCCACCACCGAAATACTTTTTTTCAAATATTGAGGATAGGTCATGGCGATTTCAGAATTTGCAGTTACATCTACATACACTGAATTACGCAAATTCAATGAAGTAATCCGATCACTAAATGCGGAAACATTCATCGGCTCTCCTTCCTGAAGAGCTTCTTTCCAATTAGATAAATCAACTTCATTTTCTGCAAAATACATTTTACGGCTGTTTGCGATTCCTGCAACTCTTAGCTGCAGTTTCATTTCTTCTTTCAAATAATTTTGCTGCTCTTTTATTTGTGCCAATAGTTTACTTCCAACATTACCGGTTCCGGAAATAAATAAGTTTATCTGCTTATAACTTGTCTCAAAAAATTCTTCGTGTAATACGTTAACAGCTTTTTTGACATCCTTTGTAGAAATAACCGCAGAAATATTTCTTTCTGAAGAACCCTGCGCAATAGCGCGTACATTGACGCCATTTCGTCCCAGTGCTCCAAACATTTTCCCACTGATACCCGGATGATTTTTCATATTATCTCCTACTACTGCTATAATCGAATGCGATTTTTCTACGAGGAGAGATTGTATTTTTCCTGTTTCTATTTCATACGCGAATGTCTCATCAATTACTTCCTTGGCCCGGTCAGAAAACTCTTCTTCAATTGCTACGCAAATAGAATATTCAGAAGAACTTTGGGTAATCAGATTAACATTGATTTTCTCATTGGATAAAGCTTCAAACAACCTTTTTGAAAACCCGGGGATACCGACCATGCCGCTACCTTCCAGACTGAGTAAAGCCAGTTTATTGATACTTGAAATACCGCGGATACTGTTTCCATTTAAGTAAGGAACTTTTTGAATTCTTGTTCCCTCATCATCGGGTGCAAAAGTATTTTTTATCTGAATGGGAATTCCGGTACTCATCGCGGGTTGTATGGTTCGTGGATAAATCACTTTAGCTCCAAAATGAGATAATTCCATTGCCTCCTGATAAGAAATATTATGAATGATTTTTGCATTTGACACTAACCCTGGATCAGCCGTCATCATTCCGGAAACATCTGTCCAAATTTGTACAACCGATGCTTTCAAAACGGCAGCCAGAATAGAAGCTGTATAATCTGAACCACCCCGACCAAAAGTAGTTGTGTTTCCATTTTTATCAGAACCTATAAAACCAGGCATGATTAAAAAGTCGGTATCCAGAGTGCTTATAAATTCCTGAATATTATTCTCAGTGGCCGTGAAATTTACTGCAGCCCTTCCATATTCAGAATTTGTGATCAGAACTTCCCTCGAATCTTTCCAGGTATTTTTAATTTTTAGAGAATCCAATTTCGCAGAAAAAATTCTTGTAGATAATATTTCTCCGTAACTAATGATTGAATCTTTTGTATGAGCAGAGAGTTCTTTGAGCAAGAAAACACCTTTACAAATATCTTCTATGTTATTGCAATATTTTTTAACCATGCTCAGAACGCCGCTTTGTTTGTCCAGCGGAATCAATTCTTTTACTGCATTCAGATGACGGTCTACTATAAATTCCAGTTTTTGAGTGTATGACTCATCTGCCTTTGCAGCCAAAGCCGCAGCTTCCAGCAACCCATCCGTAATACCACCAAATGCTGAGAGCACCACGACCACTTTGTCGCCATCCTGAGATGCTTTTTGAATAATGGAAATGACCTTGTTGATATTTTCGGGATTTGCTACAGAACTACCGCCAAATTTTAAAACTTGCATAAATTGTTTTAGATAAAGAGATCAATAAATATTTTTTGAAAAAAAAGCCGAAATGGCCCAACGGATAATATGTATATACTCAACCCTTTCGGGTTGTAATAATAATTCCAAAAATAGAAAAACCACCCGGCAGGGCGTTAATGGAAGGGTTGATATGTAAAGAAGTGTATTTCACTTTAGAAAAACGAATGTACATCAAACAGGATTAAAAAAAAGAAAAAATTTAAAGAATTTCATTTTTTTATAAAGTTCCACTGAACAATTCATGGATACCTTGAATTTCCATCAAAACATAATGTGTTTCCCGAACTTCAGAGTCCGCTGCTAAATTCAGGAGAAATCTGAATTCTAACTAAAAAACAAACAATGTTTCTCGCAGATTTACGCGGATTTTTTACGCAGATTGGCGCAGATAAAAATCAGCGAAAATCTGCGTGCCCTCTATCTGCGGCAATCTGCGAGAAACCATGCTTTTACATCTAAACTGTTCTCAAAAAAATGGAAAAAAAATTATTAAATTAGCTTCTTCCTCTAAACATCCGCTACTTAAAATCATTAATGGTTAACTTTATAAAATCAACACCATCTACGGTTTCTAAAAAAAGTCATTCAAAATGAATAATCTTTCTACCCCAAGTCTTCAAAACTTCAAAAACCTTGTTGCTTTAAAATTCCAATTATACAACAGCTTATTTACTTCCCTTCCATTTTATGGTATAGAAAAAACAGGTATGTTGCTTTCCCTGTTTATTAATTATTGTGAAGAAGGTTTTGAAAAAGGTAAGAGTCCTATGGAAATTATAGAAGATTTCTTTTCAAAACAGGATTTATTTAATTCAAAAGAAGAAAAATCAGCTTTACTTTTTCGGTTTATTCAATATATAGAAAGACAGGTAGTACTGTTTGATGCTTTAGAAGATGCCGCATTTTCAAATGTAACAGACATGGGCGGAAAGGGCACTTTGAAACAACTTGAAATGCAGGTAGTGCAAAATGAGAAGGAATTAAAACTCCGTGAAAAATTAAAACGATTTTCTGTAGAACTCGTACTGACAGCACATCCTACTCAGTTTTATCCAGGTCCGGTTTTGGGAATTATCAATGACCTCTCCAGATCGCTGGCAGAAAACAATACGCCACTGATCAATATGTATCTCCAACAGTTAGGAAAAACTCCTTTTTTACAAAAAGAAAAACCATCCCCTTTTGATGAGGCAATGAGTTTAATCTGGTATTTGGAAAATGTATTTTTTGCAGCAGCCGGAAGAATTATTTCGTTTCTTAAAACTCAATTCACGGATGCAGTTGATGATCATAATCCGATTATCAAGATGGGTTTTTGGCCGGGTGGCGACAGGGATGGAAACCCTTTCGTAAATACGGAAATCACATTAAAAGTAGCAGATGCCCTGAGAGGTGCTATCATAAAATGTTATTACCTGGAAATTCGAAAACTAAAGCGCCGTCTAACCTTTAAAGGCGTTGAGGACCATCTAACGGAATTAGAAAATCAATTGTATCAAAACATCTTTCTTCCGGATAGAAAAACCAATCTGACAAAAGCAGAAATTCTTAAAGTTTTAAAGCAAATCAAAGAAACTATTATTGTTAAACACAATGGATTATTCCTCCATCTAATTGATAATCTAATCAATAAAGTTCATGTTTTTGGACTACATTTCGCTTCGCTGGATATTCGGCAGGATAGCTCCATCCACAAAAAAATCTTTGAAGAAATAGCCCAATCTGAAAACACGTTTGCCTCCAATTATTTGTCTATGGCAGATGATAAGAAGATCGCTTATTTATCAAAATTTAATGAAGTATTACCTGATAATGATTATGGTGATCCCATCATCAATGATACTTTTGAAAGTATCAAGGCCATCACAAAAATTCAGGAAAGCAATGGAGAGCCTGGGTGCAACAGATATATCATCAGCCATTGCGAGAATGCCTTAAATGTTTTGGAAGTATATGCGTTGTTTAAAATGAGCGGCTGGAAACCGGAAGAGATGACAATAGATATTGTACCGTTAATAGAAACAATTGACGACCTTAAAAATGCTCCCGCCATACTTAGTACATTATATAAGAATAGGGAATACCTCGAACATTTAAAGCGAAGAAATAAAACCCAAACCATCATGCTGGGCTTTTCTGATGGAACCAAAGATGGTGGCTACCTTATGGGAAACTGGAGTATTTATAAAGCAAAAGAACAGTTAACAGCCGTATCTAAAGAATCCGGAATCAATGTCGTATTCTTTGATGGTCGGGGTGGGCCTCCGGCAAGAGGGGGAGGAAAAACACATAAATTTTATGCTTCCATGGGAAAGAATATAGCGAATGAAGAAATTCAATTAACTATTCAGGGGCAAACCGTAAGTTCAAATTTTGGAACGATAGATTCTGCCCAATACAACCTGGAACAATTAATACATGCGGGTATATCCAATGAGTTATTTTCAAACAAAGAAACCACTTTTGAACCCGAGGAAGAAGCCTTGATGCAACGATTGGCAAATGAAAGTTTCACGGCTTACACCCAATTAAAACACCATCCGGAGTTTATGGAATACATCACGCAAATCAGCCCTCTTAAATACTACAGTAAAACGAATATCGGGAGCAGGCCTACCAAGCGTGGTAGCGGAAAGATGAACCTGGAAGATCTTAGAGCCGTGCCATTTGTTGGATCATGGAGCCAATTAAAACAAAATGTTACCGGTTATTACGGCGTAGGTTCCGCTTTACAAAAAATGAATGAGACAGGCGATTTCCATGCACTAAAAAAGCTATATAAAAGCTCCTTGTTTTTTAAAACGCTCATTGATAATTGTGAAATGGCGATGAAAAAATGTTTTTTCCCATTAACACATCATCTTGCAAATGATAAACAATTTGGAGAGATCTGGAATATGATTTACGGAGAATATTTACTCACAGAAAAATATTTATACCGCCTCACCAACAATACAGAATTGATGACTGATTACCCAATGGAACAAGTTTCAGTAGGAATGAGAGAGAAAATTGTTTTACCCTTATTAACCATTCAACAATTTGCCATGGCAAATATTCGGGAAATAGAAAACAACAATCCTGATGATCCATTCAAAGAAATCTATGAAAAGTTGGTGATGAGATGCTCTTTTGGCATTATTAACGCTGGAAGAAATTCGGCATAAAAAAGTCAATTCTAAGGAGGGTTAATTACGATTTCTTATTTGCAGCTATATCTCGATCTGTGCGGTATTTGCATACAAATACGAATCACGTAATGATATCTTTTTGCAATAATTATCTGCGTTCTCCATTCAGGTAAATTCTGAATCATTTTCTCAAAAGGAAAAATGCTTTTACGAATGTCTCCTGAACAAAAAAACGTCACTTATCTTTTTATTGGGCTCAAAAATAGATAAAGCGAAATAGACGTTCTGCGTCCAATAAAAAATAAAAACATCTATTCATACCATTCTCTATTATTTCTTTTTTCCATATCTGAGACATCTTACACGGACCAATTACTTATCAAAGCCGAAGAGATTTCTATTAAAATAATCTTCAAAATTTAATTAGAAAAGGTTATCCAAAGCATATTTTCTAAAAATTAATCCGCCTATTTGTGTAACCTTTTCTTTTTGGCCTACTCAAAATATACAAAGACTCACATCTTACCATCATTGAAATTTATTTTAAATGAAATAATGAAAAACCGATTATTCCCATCTTAATCATCAGTTAGGGAGTTTTAAAATCCGTACCCATTTTTTAAAACTCAAAACAAAAATCAGATCGTAAATATGAAAAATGAAAGCTCAACAATTTCCAGAAAAAATGATCAAACAAGCAAAGACCTCACCCCTGTTTATAATCTTGCACCGGAAAAAAATAAGACATTATGGAGAGAGTTCTCTTCCTTCAATGAGGATATTAAAATAAAGAAAATCACCGATCATTTCAGACAAATCATGCTCATTTTAGGGCTTAATTTAGATGATGAAAGCCTGAAAGGAACGCCACATAGAGTAGCTAAAATGTACGTAAAAGAAATGTTTAGCGGATTAAATCCGGATAACGAACCAAAGATCACCTTATTTGAGAACGAATATCAATACAATGAAATGTTAGTTGAGAAAAACATCACGCTTCAATCTTGTTGCGAGCACCATTTTGTGCCCATTGTAGGCAAGGTGCATGTGGCATATTTTTCATCCGGAAAACTCATTGGATTATCCAAAATAAATCGTCTCGTAAATTATTATTCCAAGAGGCCTCAATTACAAGAAAAATTGACCACACAGATAGCGGAAGCTTTAAAATCCGCCCTTGAAACAAATGATGTTGCTGTTGTAATTGATGCAGCCCACATGTGTCTGACAACACGAGGCATTCACGATATTAATAGTAAAACCCTCACCTGTCACTATTCCGGCAAATTCAAAAATGAAGAAGTGAAAAAAGAATTTTTAAATTACATAAAATCAGATCAGGGTTAGTGTTTAAATAAATAATGCCCCGAAGAGGAATGAATTTACCAAGGGAGAACGGGCATTATTTTTAACTATAAACAGATCATCGGAGCAAGGTGACTGATCCTTTTCTTTGTATAATTTCACCTTTAAAACATTCTGCTTCTAAATAGTACACATACACATTGGACGTTTGGTATTCTCCATTCCTTTTTCCATCCCAGCCAAAACCAGGATCGTTTGGAGGGAAGTTTTTCTTTTCAAAAACGACTTTGCCATAGCGGTCATAAATCGCGAAAACTCTTACCCGACTGATTCCACGGGTAATAGGATAAAAAATATCGTTTAAATTATCATTGTTTGGAGTAAAGGCATTTGGAATAAGCAGATTGGCATATTTACATTCTACCATTATCCTTATGGAATCTTTTGCTACACATCCGCTATCAGATTTTACTTCTATTGTATAAAGTTTGGCATCTAATATTACTCCCGAAGGATTTGGACATGAAAAACAGGAAAGAGTATTTGAAGGTGTCCAGTTATAAGAAGCAACATTATTACTATATGAGGGTGTAATAGTAAAACTTGAATTATACGGCAATACCTGGTCTGGTCCCGCCTCCACTTGCGGGAGGCGTTTAACGCTTATTCTTATATTTGCTTTACTACTAAAACAGCCTACCGAATCTGTCATTGTGACTGTGTAATCTGTCGTTTCCCTGGGATTAGCAACCACATTATAGGCACGCGGATTTGAAATTCCTGTTGCCGGGCCCCATTCCACAATTTTCCCCGGTGGACTCATGCTGATCTGTACATTATCCTCCAGACAGATATAGGGATCCGATACAGAAAGAGTAGCTGTAAAAGGCGCATAAACTTTTAAGGTGATCGTATCGCTTTGAGTACATCCTGCATCCGTCGTGGCAGTGGCAATAAAATCAGAAGTAACATTTGGAGCCACGGTGATCGTATCACAATCAAAACAAGGAATACTTGCGGTAGATTTCCAATCTAATACACCATTATTAAAAGCGATCAATGTGGCCGTTTCTCCGGCACACAATGTATCTGATTGAGGTATCGTATACAGGTAGGGCAAAGGATTTATTCGAATATTTTTTATCAGGCTATCCGTACATCCTTTTATATCTTTTGCTTCCAGTTTCACTCTGTATGTTCCGGGTGACCTGAATTCAAAAGGTTGTGGCTGATAAGTTGTGTCATTTACTTCATTTACTCCAAAATTCCAATGCCATATCAATACGGCATCTTGTGGTCTTGCAGGCTTTGATCGATTCACAACCCGATATTGCCCCCCAAAACACAATGCATCCGGAGCGGTGAAATTTAAATCCGGCCCGCGTACCACATAAGGTTGGTTATGCAAAATAGTATCCGGACAATATTGTGCTCCCCTGTTTACGATCACATAATTTTTAAAAGATCCTAAAGTAGGCACATGTAAAGCAACCTTTTGGTCACTTACAGGACCAATGACCTCACCTGCAACATGCCAGGTATAGGTTGTCCATGAACTGGCAAAATTATCTTCCAGGTGAAAAGTACTCGGTGTCTGCCTGCAAATAGAGGTATCCGGATTGATCAGTTTGGCTACTGCCGTATAAAGTGTAGGAGCAAAATTATCTTTACATCCTGTAATTTTATCTTCTACAAAAAGATTTGAACGAAAGGAACCAGATCTAGGAAAAGTATGGATTACATTTCTTGTAGTTATCTCCGGACTTCCATCTCCAAAGTTCCACAGAATGGTAGAAAGATTACCTTGACTAGTATTTGTAAAATCAAATGTTTTACGATCAGAGCAAGAGTTTTTATAATTATAATCTGCAATCACACCTACTACCTCAATTTCAAAAGTAATGGGTGTACCAATACATTTATTAAAAGCAGGTGTAACCGTCACCGTTTTTACTCCTAACGTTGAATATTTATATTTTACCTGATTCCCTCTTACATATTGTGTTTTTCCATCTCCAAATTCCCAGAAATAACTATTTGCATTCGTCGCATTTGCAAAGAACACCGCAGAATCAGATCCACATATAATTGTCTTTTCAGGATGAGCCAGATGATTAGTAGGTGGAATACCAAATCCAAGAACTTTAAATGGCATCACAACTTCGCACCCCTCATTTGTAGTCACTTTTACATTGGGCCTATAACTTCCAACATTCGTATAGGTGTGATTTATAGCACTTGCTGTAGTAGTTGCATTTGGAGTACCATCATTAAAATTCCATTCATAGCTTGATACAGAACTGTTTTGTGGAATAGAAGGGGTGACCGTTAATCGGGTTGTAGCCGGAATACATCCTGAATCGATTGACACACTTCCTGAAGCCGCTATGGGTGCCATCAAAACTGAAGTGGTACTTGTAACACTACAACAAAATTCTGAAATGGCCTTCAAGGAAACATTATATGACCCCATATTTGTATATCTATGACTGATATTTCCATTGGTTGTGCTTTGAATTCCCGAACCATCGCCAAAGTTCCATTCATATGTTACAGAATTGGCAGAGGAAGTAGAAGTAAAATTGATATTTCCGGCAGTGCAGATAAAATTTCTGTCAAGTCCAATTGATGCCGTAACAGCAGGATTAATGGTAATTGTTTTAGATACCTGCGAGGTTGTTCTACCATAAACAACTAATAATGTAACAGTAAATGTTCCGGCATTAGTATAAGTAACCGTTGGGTTTTTTGCATTGCTGACCATCCCGTTTCCAAATGTCCATATATAGCCTTGAGGACTACCGGAAATTGTAGAATTAAAAGAGACTATTGAAGGGTTACAATAAAGGCCATCTTCTGTTGAAATAGTAAAATCTGGAGATTGAGCCATGACATTCTGGCTTATAAAAACGAATACTAATAAATGGACGAGTCTGTTCATAAGGAAATCGATATGATAAAACCACTAATTCGGCAGTGATATATACTTAAACTAATTCAAAAACAAAGCCAATCCCAAATTTTTATTCCGCTTTGCAGAACCTACAAATATTTTCCATCTCACAACGAAAACTTAAGCATTTTATTGCTCCCTTTTTGAGGAATGCCTTGCCTCTAATATATCTTCCACCTTCTTAAGATCAAAACCTTTTGCCTGAAGCAAAATTAAATAATGAAAAAGTAAATCAGCTGCTTCATTAATAAATAATTCATCATTATTATCTTTAGATTCAATTACCAACTCAACTGCCTCCTCCCCTACTTTTTGAGCAATTTTATTAATTCCTTTTTGAAATAACCCTGACGTATATGATTTTTCGGAGATTGAATTTTTTCTATCAGAGATGATTTTTTCTAATATGGGTAAGAAACTTTCAGGTTTATTGGTTTCATTAAAACAAGTATCTGCTCCGGTATGGCAAACAGGACCGGCAGGATTTGCTTTTATTAAAATTGCATCGTGGTCACAATCAGAATGGATACTAACGACATGTAAATAATTTTTACTTGTTTCCCCTTTTACCCACAACCGATTTTTGCTCCGGCTAAAAAAAGTGACCAAAGAGGTCGTTTTCGTTTTCTCCAATGCCTCTTCATTCATGAATCCCAGCATTAATATAACATTGGTTGAGGCATCCTGAATAATCGCAGGTACAAGCCCATCTCCGTATTTCGAATAATCTAATTGCATGAGGGTAATTTAATTTCTGACTAAAATATTGCTGTTCTTTAAATACGTTTTTAGCTCCGGGATAGAGATTTTATTAAAATGAAAAACACCTGCAGCAAGAGCTGCACCGGCATTTGATTTTTCAAATACTTCCGCGAAATGTTCCATCGTACCTGCACCTCCGGATGCTATAACAGGAACAGATACCTTATCGGAAATCAGACCGGTTATATCCAAAGCAAACCCTTTTTCCATCCCATCATTATTCATAGAAGTGAGGAGAATCTCTCCGGCACCCAATTCAACAGCACGTACTGCCCAATCCACTGCTTTTATTTCCGTTTTAAGTCTACCACCATTCAGGTAAACATACCATTCTCCATCGCTTTCCAATTTGGTATCTATGGCTAAAACAATACATTGACTGCCGAATGCTTCCGCAGCTTCCCGAATCAATTCAGGATTTTTAAAAGCAGCCGTATTAATAGAAATTTTATCCGCTCCATTTTGTAATAATTCTGAAATATTTTCAACGGAAGAAATTCCACCTCCAACCGTAAACGGAATTTTCAGGTGCTCCGCAAGCTTCCGTACGAGGGAAACCATCGTTTTTCTTTTTTCAATAGTGGCAGTAATATCCAGAAACACCAGTTCATCTGCTCCCTGTTCTGAATAATATTCAGCCATAGATACGGGATCACCCGCATCACGCAGATTTTCAAAATGAATCCCTTTTACAGTCCTGCCATCTTTAATATCCAGACAAGCAATAATTCGTTTTGCAAGCATGTAATTTATTTTTTATCGAAATGATTTATTTCTGAAAGTTGCCCTAAGGTGATCGCTCCTTCATAAAAAGCTTTCCCTACGATCGCTCCGTGACATCCGGCATCCCGCAGAGATATCAGATCATCTTCATTTGACACACCGCCACTTGCGATTAAATTCAATTTTGGAAAACGACGCATAATTTCTTTATAAAGCAATAGGGAAGGGCCTTCCATCATTCCATCCTTGGAGATATCCGTACAAAAAACGGTTGTAACACCTATATCAACCATTTTTTTAAGAAAAATAAACATTTCAATACCCCCATCTTCAAGCCATGCGCTGATCTTAATTTCTCCATTCAACACATCCGCACCTACCAATATTTTTTCAGCCCCGAATTCCTGAATCAATTCCTTTAATAAAGTCGTATTTTTTACTGCTAAACTTCCCACTGTCAGAATTGCCGCTCCTGCACTAAACACACTATTGGCATCATTGAATGTCTTAATTCCACCTCCATAATCAATGATCAATTGAGTTTTGGAAGCAACGGATTCCAACACATTCAGATTCATCAAATGGCCTGCTTTAGCTCCATCCAAATCAACCATATGTACTCTTGTAAGACCCGCATCCTCGAATGATTTTGCGACATCCACCGGATTATCATTATAAATTTTTTGACTGGAAAATTCTCCTTTTGACAGTCGAACACATTTTCCATCAATCAGATCCATCGCCGGAATTATTTGCATTATTTAAGTTTTAAAAAATTATCTAAAATCAGTTCTCCAATTTCTGCGGACTTTTCAGCATGAAATTGCACTCCATAAAAGTTATCTTTTTTCACAGCTGCACTGTAGGGCAACGTGTAATCTGTAAGGGCTATGGTTTCATTACCGGACTCTACATAATAACTGTGCACATAATAAACAAAAGATTCTTCATTAATTCCTGTAAACAGAGAAGTAGAAAGATTTGTAATTGTATTCCAACCTACCTGAGGAATTTTAAGTTCTGCCTGATCACTCACAAATTTTTTCACCTGCAGATCCATAATCCCAAGACCTTTTGTATTATTTTCCTCTGAGTGTTTACACATCAATTGCATGCCCACGCAGATCCCTAAAACGGGTTGAGTGAGCCTTGGAATTAATTGATCTAATTGTTTTTCCTTCAGGCTTTCCATAGCTGCAAAAGCATTTCCAACGCCGGGAAATATCACCTTATCCGCTTGTTCTATCTCTGTATGATTATCTGATACAATAGCCTGAATACCTAATCGTTGTAGAGCAAACTGAACACTCTGCACATTGCCGGCATTGTATTTTATAATAATTACTTTCATTTAGAGTATTCCTTTAGTGGATGGCAATTCATTATTGTTGATATCTCGTTTGACAGCCATTTTAATTGTTTTTGCGAATGCTTTAAAAATGGATTCAATCTTATGATGTTCATTTTCACCTTCTGCCTTAATATTGAGATTTACTTTTGCCGCATCGCAGAAAGATTTAAAAAAGTGAGAAAACATTTCTGTAGGCATTTCTCCTATTTTTTCCCGTTTAAACTCTGCCTCCCACACGAGCCACGAGCGACCGCCAAAATCCAGGGCGACCTGCGCCAGGCAATCATCCATTGGCAAAAGAAAACCATAACGTTCAATGCCTCTTTTATCTCCCAATCCCTTTAAAATAGCTTCTCCAAGTGCAATTCCCGTATCCTCAATAGTATGATGTTCATCTATATGCAAATCACCCTTACAAATAATTTTCAAATCTATACCACCATGTCGGGCTACCTGATCCAGCATATGATCAAAAAAGGAAATTCCTGTACTTATTTCCGCTTTCCCGGTTCCATCCAGATTTATATCGATCGAGATCTTCGTTTCATTAGTATTTCTCTCATGAAGTATTTTTCTTTCAGGGAGTTTTAAAAACTCATAGATGCTCTTCCATTCTTTTGTTTCATGGGCGACAAAATCATTAATCTCTTTTTTTGACTCTTCATTTTCATGCGCACCCAGTGCTTCATTATTATTAATATAGATTGCTTTACATCCAAGATTTTTGGCCATCAGCACATCTGTCATTCTATCACCAATTACAAAAGAATTAGCCAGATCATATTTTTCATTATTTATGTACTCTGTTAACAAAGCCGTGCCAGGCTTTCTTGTTGGTTGCTCTTCATGTGCAAAAGATCGGTCGATCAACACATTTGAAAATAAGATGTGTTCATTTTTCAAAGTGTTCATTATAAAATTCTGCACCGGCCAGAAAGTATCTTCCGGAAATGAATCTGTCCCCAATCCATCCTGATTACTTACCATCACTAATTCGTAATCCAACTCGCGGGAAATTCTGGTTAAATATTCAAAGACATGAGGATAAAATCTAAGTTTTGAAAAATCATCAATTTGATAAGTTGGAGGTGGTTCGATAATTAATGTTCCATCTCTATCAATAAAAAGCACTTTCTTTTTCATCATTTATATTGTTTTAAAACGTCCAGTAAAAACGCATTCTCCTCCGGAGTGCCAACTGTAATCCGCAGACAATTCTCACATAAAATTTCCTGACTTCGATTTCTGACGACAATTTTATTATCAGATAAAAATTGATATAACTTTTCCGCATGACTCACTTTTACCAATAAAAAATTAGCGTCACTTTCATAAATTGCTTCCACAAAGGAAAAATCTAATAAAGAATCAAACAATTTATTTCTTTCAGTTACTGTCAGCACGATCCATTCGTTTACCTGCTTATTACCCGCTAAGGCATCCAGAACAAGGGTTTGAGATGCTTCATTAATATTATATGGAGGCTTCACCCGGTTAAATAAATTGATGATATCTAATGAAGCAAAACCAAGCCCAATTCTAAGTGCAGCTAAACCCCACGCTTTGGAAAGAGTTTGGATCACCAATAAATTTGGATATTCTATAAGCTCCGCAATGAATGATTTCTGTCTGGAAAAATTGATGTAAGCCTCATCCACAATTACTAATCCGTCAAAATTATTCAGGAGCATTTCAATGTCCAAACGCTTCATGCTATTTCCAGTTGGATTGTTTGGGGAACAGATAAAAATCAATTTTGTTTGCTCATTTATTGCACCTAAAATTCGCTCCACATCCAATTGAAAACCCTGTAGCAGTGGAACCTTTTTCACCTCAACATCGTTGATATTTGCGGACACTTCGTACATGCCATAGGTAGGCGGACAAATGATTACATTATCTTTTCCCGGTTCACAAAAAATCCGATAAGCCAGGTCGATGACCTCATCGCTTCCATTTCCAATAAATATATTCTCTGCGGGAACGCCCTTTATTTTTGCGAGTTCGAATTTTAATTTCCATTGCAGAGGATCCGGATAACGGTTAAAACTATTTGGCAATGGCGAACCAAAACTATTTTCATTCGCATCTAAGAAAACAGAAGCTACTCCTTTGAATTCATCTCTTGCCGAAGAATATGGCGTCAACTCTTTGATGTTTTTCCGAAGTAATTTGTCAAAATTTAATTCTTTCATTTTTAATTATTTTTTAATCGGATAGAAATTGCATTCTTATGCGCCTGCAACCCTTCAGCCATTGCCATTTCTTCCACCGCAGTACCAATATTATTAATCCCTTCTTGGGTGATTTGTTGAAAGGTAATTTTCTTGACAAAACTATCAACAGAAACTCCGCTGACTGTTTTTGAGGTACCATTCGTGGGCAAAGAATGATTGGTGCCGGAGGCATAATCTCCCGCACTTTCGGGTGAATAATTACCCAGGAAAACACTCCCTGCATTCTGCACCATTTCTGAAAGAGAATCTGCATTTTCAGATGCAATAATCAAATGCTCCGGCGCATATTCATTTAAGAAATCAAAAGCATCTTGTACATTTTCCATCACCAGGAAACGTTTGTTACGCAAACTTTTTTCCACCACTTCTTTTCTCGGAAGAACGCTTGCCTGTATGATTATTTCCTCATTTACTGACTTTAGTATTTCCTCCGAAGTTGCAATTAAAACCACCTGACTGTCTGCACCATGTTCTGCCTGACTCAGAAGATCTGCTGCTACAAATTCCGGCACACATGTATCATCTGCATAAACAGCCAATTCGCTCGGCCCGGCAAGCATATCTATGGCTACCCCATCCATGTTCACCAGTTTTTTGGCACAGGTTACATACTGATTTCCCGGCCCGAAAATCTTATCCACTTTTTGCATTGTCTCGGTTCCATAAGCAAGTGCTGCAATAGCTTGAGCGCCGCCACCTTTATAAATTTTTTCAATTCCGAGAATATGAGCAACGTACAATATAGCAGAATCTACCTGTCCACTTTTATTAGCAGGTGTTGTCACAATAATATTTTTACAACCGGCAATCTTTGCTGGGATGGCAAGCATCAATAAGGTGGAGAATAAAGGCGCACTTCCTCCGGGAATATACAATCCTACTCTATTCACAGGCACACTTTTGCGCCAGCAAATCACACCATCTGTTGTTTGAATTTTTTTTACCTGATCAATCTGCTGTTCATGAAATATTGTAATATTTTTTTTAGCGAGGAGGATTGCTTTCTTTAAATTCTCGTCTACATCATTTTCTGAAGAGGATATTTCCTCCTGAGTGACCCATACATTTTCGGGTGCAAACCCATGAAATTTTTGAGAATAATTTTTTACTGCTTCATCCCCTTCTTTACGAACAGTGCGAATAATATCTGATACAGTATTTTCCAGATTCTCAGAATTCATTTGAGGTCGCTTAATTAATTCAAACCATTTCCCTCTGGATGGGTTTTTAAATATTTCAGTCATAATTCAGGGTTTATAAAATCATCTTTTCAATTGGTACCACTAATATTCCTTCTGCTTCAAACGATTTCAACTTTTCAATCACCTCCCAGAAATCGTTTTCATTGACCACACTCTGTACGCTGCTCCAGCCGGATTCTTTTAGGGGTACAATGGTTGGACTTTTCATTCCGGGAAGTATTTTACAAATATTATCCAACTGATGATTTGGAGCATTCATCATAATGTATTTGTTGTTTTTTGCAGATTTAACAGCGTTAATCCGGAGCAATAAATTATCCAGAATTTTAGTTTTCTCTTCGTTCAGGGAACGATTAGCCACAAGAACAGCTTCTGATTTCAGGATCACTTCCACTTCTTTTAGTCCATTGGTAAAAAGTGTATTTCCGCTGCTGACCAAATCACAAATTGCATATGCCAATCCAATTCCCGGAGCTATTTCTACGGATCCGCTAATTGTATGTATCTCGCCAACAACCCTATTTTTCAAAAGAAATTTTTGCAACAGATTTGGATAAGTGGTGGCGATTTTTAACCCTTCTAAATCCTGAACTGATTGATACTCTTTATTTTTTGGCAGAGCTACACTAAGGCGGCATTTTCCGAATCCAAGTCGAAAAACACTATCGACTTTTTGCTCTTGTTCTAAAAGAGTGTTTTCACCTAATATACCAATATCCGCAACCCCATCGGACACATATTGAGCGATATCATCATCCCGAAAAAAGTACGCTTCCAATGGAAAATTAAAAGCTGTTGCTTTTAATTGTTTAGTTCCGTTATTTAATTCTATTCCACATTCTCTTAATAGTTTAATAGAATCTTCGTGAAGTCTGCCTGATTTTTGAATAGCTATTCTGATCATAAATAATATTTAACTTCCTGAAATAAAAAAAGGCTCACCCTCCGGTAAGCCTTTTTTTCAAAAATATGATTTCCACACATACAATATCAAAGCCTACTGGATAGTAAGTTTAAATGATGATGTATGTGGTTAATTTGTTTCATTTTGTTTTACAAAGTAAGGTAGCATTCATTAATCCACCAAATAAAGTATAAATAAAATAATTTTTATCCTTTCAGACTTAGAAAAAAGTAAACTTATTTTTATTATATTTGTTCACAAAACCAATACCTTATACATTTTTATATTTGTATGGAAGACCCACAAACCGTGAATTTATCTTTCACCACAAAAGATATTCACTCACTAATTGCCCGTATCGTTTCTAATCCTATCGTTGTCTTAGACAAGAACTTCCGATATATATTCATTAATAAAGCAGCAGAAGCAATCATAAGCATTTCATCTGAAGAATTATTAGGTGAAATCATTTGGGAGAAATATCCCTTTTTATCGGGTTCTTCTCTGGAAATTTCTTGTCGAAAAGCCCTGGAAAATCAGGAAACCATTTTCTTAGAGCAGTACTATCCAAATTTTGATGCCTGGACAGAATACAATATCCATCCATTTCCTAATGGCATTGTTATGGAGTTTAAGAACATTTCTAATAATAAAAAACAAGAAAAAGATGCATTAAAGTTCATTAAAAGAAATTCATTAATGATAGAAACAATGCATGACATGTTTCTGCTCGCAGATGAAGAACTGAATGTAGTTGATGTAAACACTTCGCTTTGCGAAGCCCTTAGTTACACGAAACAAGAACTGCTTCAAATGAACATCTGTGACATGTATAAATCTTTAAGTAAAGAAATAATTTATGAAGAAATAAATAAGGTTTTAAATAAAAAAGCTGCATTCATAGATGTCAGAAACAAAAGGAAAAGTGGAGATGTTTTGGATATCGAAGTCACTGTACTCAAATTAATCAATGAAGACAAAAATCATTACGCATTTTTCGGAAGAGAGGTTACCCAGTTTATAAAAACTCAGGAAGAACTTAAGATTACAAATCAGCGCTTTAAGTTGATAGGGACAGCTACACAGGATGCTTTATGGGAGGTTGAAATCAGCACTCAAAAAAAATGGGCAAATGAAATCCATCAAAACATGTATGGACTAACAAGAAATCAACCTGTACCTGATGCGGAAGCCTGGCAAAATAGAATAGACATATCAGATAGAAAAAAAGTGATCAAAAGCCTTGAAAAGGCAATCAGAGATAAGAAAACAGTCTGGACCTCAGAGTATCTGTATAATACAGAAAATAAAGGGTGGATAAACATTTATGACCGCACTCATATTTTGTATGATAGTGACCAAAATGCCGTGCGTATGTTGGGTAGCATGACCGACGTAACGAATCTTAAAATTGCAGAAACCGCTATTAAAAACGAAAAAGAACTTTCCGATTCAATTATAAATGGTCTTCCCGGAATATTTTACCTGATCAATCAGGAAGGAAAGATATTAAGATGGAATAAAAATTTTGAAAAAATATTGGGTTATAACAAGCATGAAATTCTTTCAATTCATGCATTGGACCTATTTCCTAAAAATGAAAAACATCTGATACGGAAAAAAATCCAGGATGTGTTTGAAAAAGGAAAATCTGAGATAGAAGCCAATTTTTTTACAAAAGATCAACAATTAGTACCCTATTATTTATACGGAAGATTAACACAAAAAAATGGAGTAAAATGTGTCATTGGGATGGGAGTAGAATTGACCGAAATAAAAAAGGCTAAAAAGGCAATGCATGAGATGGAGCAAAAAATTCTATTTCAAAAAGTGCAGCAACAAAAAAAGATTGCCAGGGCAATCATTAAAACGCAGGAAACAGAGCGAAACTATATCGGTGCAGAATTACATGATAATGTAAATCAAATATTAGCCGGAGCCAGAATGTACTTAAGTATAGCAGCAAAGAAAGAAGATCAGATTAAGGAAATGATCCAATATCCGCTGGAATTGCTGGACACTGCGATTAATGAAATTCGAAGCCTTACAGCGAAATATGTCTCTCCCATAAGAGAGATTGAACTGGAAGAATTGGTGGAAGCTTTAGTAGAAAACTTACGACAGACGACTTCCATAAAAGTTGAGCTGATTCTTGAAATAA
Source organism: Ginsengibacter sp. (assembly GCA_039921585.1). GTDB lineage: Bacteria > Bacteroidota > Bacteroidia > Chitinophagales > Chitinophagaceae > Ginsengibacter. The sequence continues at coordinate 22,094 of JBDSBN010000030.1, forward strand.
CTCAGGATATTACTGCCGACCTTAAGATAAACATTTATCGGATTTTACAGGAATTAATAACCAACCTAATCAAGCATGCTAACTGCACCAAAGCTTTTATCTCCTTATCAACAAATCATAATTCTGTTTATTTAAAAGTAACAGATAATGGGCAAGGATTCTCGTTAACCAATAAAAGAGAAGGAATCGGTCTGTCAAATATCTCCAATAGAGTAGATTCATTTAATGGAGAGATATCTCTTAAAAGTGAACCCGGAAAGGGTTGTTGCACATTAATCAAAATTCCTATCTGGAATAATCAGAGGGATTATGAGGAATAGGGAAGAATGCTTTATTTACTATTAAATTATCTGTCCAAACATTCCATTTACTGGTGCATTTCTAAAAAAGCGAATCATTGTTCGAATAAAATTCAGGATCAACTCTGTTCAAAAGCATTTTTGTTTAACTTGTGCCATTCTCTAAATTAATCAGATCTAATGAAACAATTATTTTGCGGGCTGCTGCTGCTCGCGTTTTCAATGAATTCATATTCTCAAACCACCTTCTCCCCTGCTGCAAACAAATGGGCGGATAGTGTGTTTAACACGCTGAACGATGATCAGCGGATTGCTCAGTTAATGGTTTTAAGACAGAGTAGTTTTACAAAGGACGGACCAGTATATTATGATGCTCTCATTACAGAAATGATTGAGAAATACAATATTGGAGGAATCGTATTATTTCAAGGCACCACTGTAAAGCAAGCCAATTTCATCAACAAATACCAGGCTATGGCAAAAACGCCCCTGATGGTATGCATCGACGGCGAATGGGGCCTGGGCATGCGCTTCGACAGTGTTCTTTCACTTAATCATCAAATGATGATGGGGGCTGTTCAAAAGGAATCTCTTATTTATGAATACGGAAAATTAGTTGGAGAGCAGTGTAAACGGATAGGCATACATGTAAATTATGCCCCGGTTGTGGACATCAATAATAATCCTGCTAACCCTGTAATTAACGACCGCTCCTTTGGAGAAGATAAATATAAAGTTTCCCGCTTTGGAATAGCCTATATGAAGGGAATGCAGGATGTAGGAGTGATGGCTTGTGCCAAGCATTTTCCGGGTCATGGAGATGTATCTGTAGACTCGCATTATGACCTTCCCGTGATCAATAAAACGATGGAGGAATTAGATTCCCTGGAGTTATATCCATTTAAAAAAATGATTGAGGCAGGGATTGGTAGTATCATGATCGCTCATTTATATATACCTGCTATAGATAACCGTCCAAATACGGCGACTTCTATTTCTAAAAATAATGTAACTGGTCTACTGCGTGAGAAATTAGGGTATGATGGTCTTACCTTCACGGATGCATTAAATATGAAAGGGGTTTCTAAGTTTTTTCCGGGTGGAGAAATAGCGGCTGAATCGATTATCGCAGGGAATGATATGCTTTGCCTGCCGGAAGATGTGCCGGAAGCAATTGCTAAAATCAGAGAAGCAATTGACAATAATAAAATCACCTGGGAAGATATTTATGTAAAAACCAGAAAAGTTCTTTTAAATAAATACAAATATGGAGTAGCAGATACCCAACCAATAGATACGGAAAACCTGACGCAGGACCTGAATGCAGGTATTTTAATGATGAACAAAAAAATAGCTGAAAATGCGATTACGGTTTTAAATAACAAAGACAAAGAATTGTTTCCTTTAAAATCAAAAGGTAAAGATAAAGTCGTGTATTTAGGCATAGGTATTTCGGAAGAAAATGTTTTTGCGCGGGAAATGAAAGAACAATTCGGAGCAGATGCATTTTATTTTGATTACCAGGAAGATGCCACCAGAGTTTTGTCTACCGTAGAATTAATTAAAAAAAGATATGAGTCTGTGGTCATTGGTGTACATAAAATCAATCGTTTCCCAAGAAATAATTTTGGAATCAGCACATTTGCGCTCGACCTGATCAAACAAATCCAAAAGAATAATAAAACAGTCGTTGTCAATTTTGGAAATCCATATTCGCTTGCAAATTTTTGCGATGCACGTAATTTGATCGCCTGCTACGAAGACGACTCAGTAACGCATAAAGCGGCTGCGGATATCCTTCGGGGAAAGATTTCTGCAATGGGCACTCTTCCTGTGACTGTTTGCAGTGAATATCAATATGGTAGTGGTATTGTCAACACAGATCTGATGCCGGAAGCAGCCCCTTCGGTTGTAGGAGTAGATGCCGCTAAATTGCATGCAATTGATTCTATTGCTACAGCCGGAATAAAAGCAGGTGCTTTTCCCGGTGCAGTGATTTTGGCAGCCAAAGACGGAAAGATTTTTTACGAGAAGGCGTTCGGCACCTATAATTATGGAAGTCAGGAGCCAATCATGACCAATTCCATTTTTGATATGGCGTCTGTCACAAAGACTTGCGCCACCACCATCGCCATTATGAAGTTGGTAGATGAAGGAAAAGTAAAACTGAATAAAACACTTGGCACCTACCTCCCATGGGTGCGGAAAAGTGATAAGAAGAACCTGACGATAGAAGATATCTTATTACATCAGGCGGGGCTTGTGTCTTATATTCCTTTCTTCCAGGCTTATCTGGATAAAGACGGCAAACCTCTTCCATCGATTTTTAATCGGGAGAAAAATAATGAATTTACTGTTCGTGTTGCGGAAAACATGTATATGCGACCGGATTATATTGACACGATGTATCACCGGATACTCACCAGTAAACTGGGGCCAAAGAATAAATATATTTATAGTGATAACGATTTTATTTTCCTTGGAAAGATCGTGGAAGAGGTTAGTGGCATGAACCTGGATCAATATGTCACAAAGAATTTTTATGCACCTATGGGGCTACATTCTACGGGCTTTCATCCTTTGGATAAGTTTGACAAAAACCTGATCGTACCAACAGAAAGAGAAAAACATTTCAGAAATCAGCATCTGGTAGGGGACGTACACGATCCGGGAGCAGCCATGTTTGGCGGCATCGCAGGTCACGCGGGACTGTTCAGCACTGCGGAAGATATCGCTGCGATCATGCAGATGTTATTGGATGGCGGGAAGTTCAATGGAGTACAATATTTAAAACCTGAAACAATCAAACTTTTCACTGCCTACAACTCCTCCATCAGCCGGAGAGGTTTAGGATTTGATAAGCCTCAAAAAGATAATCTTACAACAACAGATAAAGATCCTTATCCTTCAAGACTTGCCTCGCCTCTTACTTTCGGGCATACAGGTTATACAGGAACCTGCGCCTGGGCAGACCCTAAAACAGGGATTGTCTACGTGTTTTTAAGTAATCGTGTAAATCCGGATGGCGGAAATAATCTAAAATTGCAAAGAATGAATATCCGGGGTGAGATACAGGATGCTATTTATAAAGCGATTGTGAAGCCGTAAGGGATTTGAGATCAGTGATGGGTGATGGGTGATCGGTGATGGGTGATCAGTGATCGGTGATCGGTGATCGGTGATTGGCAGTAAGCAGTGAGCCTGTTCCATATTTTGATGTATCTTATCTCATGGCACATTGCTCAAAGCTCATAGCTCATAGCTCAAAAGCTCAAAACCATTTTTATTTGCCCAAGCTCCTACTTATCCGTAATTTGTCCATTGAATTTTTTCATCTAATTACCTGAAGAAATTCCTTTTTTATAACTAATAAAAGAAAGAATTATGTCTTATCCTTATCAAATAAAATCTTATGAAGAATATAAAGAAATTTATCAAAAAAGCGTAGAAAGACCGGAAGAGTTCTGGGCAGGCATAGCGGAAAACTTTGAATGGAAAAAGAAATGGGATAAGGTGTTAGAATGGAATTTTGAAGAGCCATCCGTAAAATGGTTCCTCGGTGGAAAGTTAAATATCACAGAAAACGCCTTGGACAGATGGGCAAAAATACAACCTGATGCAACTGCTCTTATTTGGGAGCCGAACGATCCCTCCGAAAAGTCACGCAGAATATCTTACAAAGATTTACTTCAGGAAGTGATTTTATTTGCGAATGTATTGAGAGAAAACGGAGTAAAGAAAGGCGATAGAGTATGTGTGTATATGCCAATGGTTCCGGAATTAACGATTGCTTTGCTGGCATGTGCCCGGATAGGTGCAGTGCACAATGTGGTTTTCGGCGGTTTTTCATCCAAAAGTATTCAAGACCGCATTGCAGATTCAGAGTGCACCTTTGCTATCACCTCTGATGGTTCGTATAGAAATAATAAATCCATTCTTTTGAAAGAAATAATGGATGAAGCGATCGAAGGAAACGATTCGATAAAAAAAGTAATTGTCTTACATCGTACAGGTGATGCCGTTACAATGCAGGAAGGAAGAGATCTTTGGTGGCATGAGGAAGTAAACAAAATGCAGGAAAAAGGAATGACTTCGGATACACCCGAAGAAATGGATGCTGAGGATATGCTGTTCATTTTATACACTTCCGGCTCTACCGGCAAGCCCAAAGGAGTGGTGCATGCAATTGGTGGATTTATGGTTTACACCACTTACTCTTTTGTAAATACTTTTCAATATAAGCAAGGCGATGTATTTTTCTGTACGGCAGATATTGGCTGGATCACCGGTCATAGTTATATTGTTTACGGACCTCTTTGTGCAGGCGCCACTTATCTGATGTTTGAAGGCACACCCACTTATCCGGATGCCGGTAGATATTGGGAGATTGTTGAAAAGCACAAAGTAAACATTCTATATACCGCCCCTACTGCTATCCGCAGTTTAATGGCGCACGGAACAGATCCGATCGAAGGAAAGGATTTAAGTACTTTAAAAGTTTTAGGATCGGTAGGTGAGCCCATTAATCTGGAAGCCTGGAATTGGTACAATGAAAACATCGGAAAAGGAAAATGCCCGATTGTGGATACCTGGTGGCAGACCGAAACCGCGGGAATATTGATTTCTAATCTGGCGGGCATAACGCCACAAAAACCTTGTTTTGCCACGTTGCCTTTACCAGGTGTACAACCTGTATTAGTTGATGACAAGGGGAATGAATTAGTGGGAAATAATGTATCAGGGAACTTATGTTTTAAATTTCCCTGGCCGTCTATTCTTCGCACAACCTACAACGACCATGAGCGTTGCCGGGTAAATTATTTTGATACATTTAAGGGATTGTATTTTTCAGGAGATGGATGCCTGCGGGACGAAGATGGATTTTACCGGATCACCGGCCGTGTGGATGATGTCATTAATGTAAGCGGCCACCGGATTGGTACCGCAGAAGTAGAAAGTGCCATTAATATTGAAGACAGTGTAATTGAAAGCGCGGTAGTTGGCTATCCGCATGATGTAAAGGGACAAGCTCTATATGCCTTTGTTATATTAGACACGAATTCCATGAGCGAAGAGGAAGCTAAAAAAGTCATTAACGCTAGCGTTACCAAAGAGATTGGCTCTTTCTCCAAACCGGATAAAATCCAATTTGTAAAAGGACTACCAAAAACAAGAAGTGGTAAAATTATGCGCCGAATTCTTAGAAAAATTGCTGAAGGCGAAATGGATAATCTGGGGGATACTTCTACACTTCTGGATCCGGATGTGGTGGAGGAAATTAAGAATAACAGGATTTAAAAATTCGAATTTCAAACATAATAAAATCCCCACATTTAAAACTTTAGTGGTATAATACTGAAAAATGGTTGGTAAAATCCTTTGTAATATATAATGGGCAAGGGTTAGAAAGAAGTTTAGTGAAAGCCGTTTCACTAAACTTTTTTTGTATAATGAAAAATCAA
>JBDSBN010000031.1:0-4680 GCA_039921585.1 Ginsengibacter sp.
TTTTTATTCGGGTTAGAATTCAAAAGAGAAGGTTTAAATTCTTAAAAGCTATAACTTTCAATATAAATTTGTCTTATTTTCATCCTCCTTCGGTTAATGAATAGCACAAATTCCATTACAGGATACATAAACATCTTTTATGTACCATTGAAATATAAATACAACAAATGAAAACTGGAAAAATCATTGCGGCGATATTCTTCATAGTGATTCTTTTTGCCGGTTATTTTGCATGGCAACTATTTGGACCAACCGTAAATGGTGGCGAAAAGAAATTTCTGTATATAAAAACCAACAGCACTTACAAACAGGTAAAAGATAGTTTACTGGCAGACGGATCCATCAAAAATGATTTCTGGATGGACAAAGTAGCCAATTATGTAGATTATCCTGAAAATGTGAAACCCGGAAAATATAAGATCTCCAAAGGAATGAGTATTTATTCCCTGGTAAAAAAACTGCGTTCCGGAAAGCAGGAGACAGTCAATCTGGTGATCACTAAATTGAGAACAAAAGAAGATCTTGCGAAGAGAATTTCCAGGGTTCTGGAAGTAGATTCTTTAAAGGCCATTGAGTTTTTAAATGACAACAGAACACTTCAATCCTTCGATGTGGATTCAAACACAGTACTTACGGCAGTAATCCCAAATACGTATACCTACTATTGGACTACATCAATGGAAGACATCTTTGCAAAACTCTATAAAGAAGAAAAGAAATTCTGGAATGAAAAAAGAACTGAAAAAGCAAAACGTCTTCAATTAAGCGAAAAGCAAATCTATATTATCGCATCTATCGTGGAAGAAGAAACGAATAAGCAGGACGACAAAGGCAAAATTGCAAGTGTGTATATGAACCGTCTTAATAAAGGAATGAGATTAGGAGCAGATCCAACTGTAAAATTTGCAATGAAGGATTTCGGATTAAAGAGAATTTATCACAAACACCTTCAGTTTGAATCTCCCTATAATACGTATCGAAATAGCGGATTGCCTCCAGGTCCTATATGTACGCCTTCAATCAATACGATCGATGCCGTTTTAGACGCACCCGAAACAGATTATTTATTTTTCGTAGCGCGGGCAGATTTTTCCGGCTATTCTGATTTTGCCAATAATTATCAACAGCATCTCCTTTATGCTAAGGCATATCAGCAAGCATTAAACACATTAATGGAAAAGAGGCAAGAAAAAAATTCTACGCCATAAACAAAGATATTTTGTCGAAGAAAAAAACAGGTATATTTTCAAACATTCGTCTTTTGGGAAATCTGAAAGAAAAAAGTAAACACTGGTATCCGCCAGGGTTTCAGAATCTTTCAGTGCATACAGTTTTACGTCATTTCTTTAAACAATTTCACATTCCGGATATTTCTGAGAAAGCGGCGGCTATTGCCTACAATTTTATCATGTCTATTCCGCCCACCCTTCTCTTTCTTTTTACACTAATACCCAATTTGCCCTTTATTTCAAAGACTGTTTTAAAAAACGAACTTCATGCCCTCATTTACAATATCATTCCCTCCACTGTTTATAACACAGGAGTTATTGATTTTGTGGACAGCTTATTAGAAGGATCTAAATTTGGTTTGATTTCATTTACATTTATTCTATCTCTCTTCTTTGCCTCCAATGCGGTCATAGGTATTATGCGGGCATTCAACAAAGATTATGTAGGGTTCGAAACAATTAAAGGACTAAAAAAAAGATGGGAAGCGATCAAATTGACCTTAATGCTGTTTGGGCTCCTGCTTACCTATTTCTTTCTACTTCTTCTGCAATCGAATATTTTAAATTGGATGGGAATTGAAGATTCTACTATAAAAGAATTAATTCTTATAGGAAAATGGATCTTAATCGTGGCCTTAATATTTAATACGTTCGCTTTTATTTACAGATATGCCCCGTCTACTACCAAAAGGTGGAAAATCATTTCTCCCGGAGCCATCATTGCCACTTTATTAAGCATTGGGGTGACCATTGGCTTTACATCATTTGTAAATAACTTTGGCCGCTACAATCTTTTATACGGTTCTATTGGTACGATCATGGTCATCATGGTGATGATCTTTTTAAACTCACTTGTCGTACTTGTAGGGTTTGAATTCAACCTGTCGATACACACTCTGAAATCGGAAGAAGAAGAGAAAATTTCAACATCAGATTTTAAAAAAAAAGAAAAAAATTAGGTAAGGTATTAAGAAATCGGTTTAAAAACAATCGGCAGCATTTCAAAATATAATGTCGGAGGATGGGTATTGCATTTATCAATATTCATTCAACTAATATTCTAAAGTGTTTAATAAAATGAACTTTTGAATAGATACCTCTTGAATTCTTACTACAAATATTTTCTTCTAAACCCGGCTTTCATCATCCCAAACTACCTGATGCGTTTGCTTGATGGTGCCCATGACAAAGACACTTTGAATATGCCCGACATTTTCAATTTCACTTAATTTATTTACATGAAAATCATAGTATGTGTTCATATCCTCACAAACGATCTTTAGCATAAAATCAAATTCGCCGGAAATACTGAAACATTCTATAACCTCCGTTAAGGCGTGAATAGTATTTATAAATTCCTTGCCGGCTTCCTTCCCATGTTGTTTCAGAGAAACATAAACAATAACCATTAACCCTTTGTTCACTTTTGAATAATCCAACAGTGTTGCATATTGTTTGATAATCCCGTGTTCTTCCATACGTTTTATCCGTTCATGTACAGGAGTGGTACTCAAATGTATTTTCTCTGAGATTTCTTTCACCGTTGCCCGGGCATTTTGCTGAAGTAAATTCAGGATTGCTCTGTCTTTTTTATCGGGTACATAATTTATTGGAGCAAAATCTTCTTTCAAGTTTATTGATTTCATAAATTCCTGATTGTTTATTCTTTTAAATGTAGTATTTACACAAATTTATTCTAAAGTTACGGTTTTACTTAGTATTCTATTCTAATAATAGTACCTTTGCCTCCTTAAAATAAATAACATCAGATATGTCAACAATTACTAAAAATCAGATCGATTTCAGTCTTAAAAATAAGGTGAAAGATATGAGTCTTGCTGCCTGGGGCCGTAAGGAAATAAAATTAGCCGAAGCTGAAATGCCCGGTTTAATGTCTCTTAGAAAAGAATTCGGAAACGACAAACCACTAAAAGGTGCACGTATTGCCGGATGCCTTCACATGACTATTCAAACGGCGGTTTTAATTGAAACGCTGATTGATTTAGGAGCAGAGGTAAAATGGAGTTCATGTAATATTTTCTCCACGCAGGATCAGGCTGCCGCTGCTATTGCTGCAGAAGGTATTGGTGTTTTTGCCTGGAAAGGTCAAACTCAGGAAGAAAGTGATTGGTGCATTGAGCAAACTTTATTTTTCGGAAGCGAAGATCGTCCATTGAATATGATTTTGGATGATGGTGGTGACTTAACAAACATGGTTTTTGATAAATATCCGGAATTAGTTAAGCATGTAAAAGGCCTATCCGAAGAAACAACCACCGGAGTTCACCGTCTTTACGAAAGAATGGAAAAAGGCACTTTACCAATTCCTGCAATCAATATTAATGATTCAGTAACCAAATCAAAATTTGATAACAAATACGGTTGTAAAGAAAGTTTGGTAGATGCTATTCGCAGAGCAACAGACGTAATGATGGCAGGTAAGGTAGCAGTCGTTGGAGGATATGGAGATGTTTGTAAAGGTTCTGCTGCAAGTTTACAAGGTGCAGGTGCAAGAGTAATCGTTACGGAAATTGATCCGATCTGTGCTTTACAAGCTGCAATGGATGGCTTTGAAGTAAAGAAAATGATTGATGCGGTGAAAGAAGCAGATATTATTGTAACCGCTTCAGGATGCCGCGATTTGATTACAGGCGAGCATTTTAAAGCAATGAAAGACAAAGCCATTGTTTGTAACATCGGCCACTTTGATATTGAAATTGATATTGCCTGGTTAAACGATAATTACGGAGATACAAAAGATACCATTAAACCTCAGGTAGATAAATACACCATCGATGGCAAGGACGTCATCGTGCTTGCAGAAGGGCGTTTGGTGAATTTAGGTTGCGCTACAGGGCATCCAAGTTTTGTCATGAGCAACTCATTTACAAATCAGGTTTTAGCACAATTGGAACTTTGGCAGAATACCGATCAGTATGAAAATAAAGTTTACGTTCTACCTAAACATTTGGATGAGAAAGTAGCACGTCTTCATTTGGCAAAAATTGGTGTTGTGTTAGAAGAATTAACAACAGAACAAAGTGAATACTTAAATATTCCAAAAGAAGGACCATACAAGCCTGAAGCTTACAGATACTAAGCATATATTTTTAATTACTCAAAACCCACTTTTCAAAAAAGTGGGTTTTGTTTTATATATAATATCCAGGGGGAAATTCATGCAATAATTACCATTCAACCGCGGAGAGATTGGTCCTTTTTTAAGTTAGACTTTCTTTTACAATCAGTTCTGTCCAGTACCCTAGCGCAGGTCTCCCGACCTGTGCTTTATCGTTACTAAGGTAATTGACTGCAGGTATCTTATAGTTCGGATCGAATTTTTTTGTTGACAGGCAACTAAACCAAAATCGGACTATCGGTTGTGCTTCGTTTTTGAAGCCCCAAATGGCTGCACATTACTCTAATAAAGTACATTTCCCTTTCGTAGACT
>JBDSBN010000032.1:0-8038 GCA_039921585.1 Ginsengibacter sp.
GTAATAAAACTCCCAGACAAAATGATTATACCCTTTTATGGATTGAACCAGGTAAAATTCAAATAAAAGGGAAAGATTCCTTGAAATTAGCTAATGTAAAAGGATCCAAAGCTCATAATGAATGGGTTAAATATTTTAATGATTGGACCCCTTACAATAAGAGAAAACTAATTTTAGGTGAGCAGTTGTATAATGCGTCAAAAGCTGGGGATAAAGAGAAGTACAATGAGGTAATGAATAAAAGGAATGAGCTAAGAATGGAAGAGAGAGAAAACCTTTACAAAAAATATTTGCTAAAAAATCCAAACTCGCCAATCGCTGTTCACATGCTCACAAAATATGCGGGAGATGGTAGTTTTTATAGTTTAGATGAAGCCTGGGAAATGTACAACTACCTTTCAGATAAAAACAGGAATTCAGAGGCTGGACTTCATTTTTTGAAACGCTTAGAATACGCTGGGCGATTGAATGTAGGTGCTTTGGCTTTAGATTTTACCCAAAATGACACTTTAGGAAATCCAATATCTCTTTCTTCCTTTAAAGGTAAATATGTTCTTCTGGATTTTTGGGCAAGCTGGTGTGCTCCATGTCGGGATGAAAATCCAAATGTTGTCAATGCTTTTAATCAATATAAGGACAAAAATTTCACTGTTATCGGTATTAGCCTGGATCAACCCGGAAAGCATACAGCATGGATGGATGCAATACATAAAGATAATCTAACCTGGACGCAACTAAGTGATTTGAAAGGATGGGGTAATGAGGTAGCACAATTGTACGGAATTGGAAGTATTCCACAAAACTTTTTATTAGATCCTGAGGGAAAAATCATAGCAAAAAATATTCGTGGGGAAGCATTATTGACAACGTTGGAAAAATTTATAAAGTAGATATAAGTATCTATTAAAAATAGTAGTTACGTGGGTCAGTTTAGTTTTTAGTAATAAAGGAGTGTGGAAACACTCCTTTATTTGAAAAAAACTCAAGATTATTATTGATTCTCAGCAGTGATTAAATTTTAGCGATTTTTGCACGAAAAAGAATTATTTAAAAAATGGGGTAATAAGTTTAACATTTTACTCTTATCAATATAACTATGGCACAAATAAACGTCTATAAAGATTTTACAAAAGAAGATTTCATCAATGATGAATATTTTCAAAACTGGGTTTTTAAATCCGGAGATAGTAAAATGGATGAATTTTGGAAAAACGTTCTTGAAATTTATCCACATCAACGTGTAGCAATAACCGAAGCTAAAGAAATCCTCGAAAAAATTTCTTTCGACGAATTATTTGATGCAGAAGCACCTTCCGAAGAGAAAATTAAAAGCTCTTTTCTGCAAGTAAGTAGAATATTGGGATTGAAAAATAATGATAGAAAAACAGCCAGGGTAATTTCCAATATCAGATGGTGGGCTGCAGCAGCTTCAGTGATTATTATTTTTTCACTTGGTTATTTTTTCATTAAAACTGATCAGGTTACTCAGATAGCTCAAGAGGCATCGTCTACGATGAGCAATGATGTGGCACCTGGAGGTAATAAAGCAATCTTGACCTTAGGCAATGGGGAGGAAATTATTCTTGATCATGCGGATGACGGCACTTTATTAACGGAAGGAGGTTCAAAGATTTTGAAACTCGCTGACGGCCAGTTAGCCTACGAAGGTTCATCAAAAAATAATCAGAAAGCTGTATATAATACGATTACTACACCTCCCGGCGGACAGTACAGCCTGACTCTTTCTGACGGAACTAAAGTGTGGTTAAATGCTGCTTCTTCACTGCGTTATCCTACTTTGTTTTACGAAGGTGCTAGGCACGTAGAATTGTCAGGGGAAGGATATTTCGAAGTGGCTACTAACAAAGCAAAGCCATTTAAGGTATCCATGGAAAAAACAGTGGTAGAGGTATTGGGAACGCATTTTAATATCAATTCCTATAAGGATGAATTATCACTAAAAACAACTCTTTTGGAAGGGAAAGTAAGAGTAATTAGTGGTGAACAAAATACAGTTATTGCACCAGGACAACAGGCTGTATTGAATTATTCATCGAATGCATTATCCATTAATAAGTCTGTCAATCTTGATGAAGCGATTGCCTGGAAAAGCGGATTGTTTCAATTCGATGATACAGATATTCATAATGTAATGCGGCAAATAGGTAGGTGGTACGATGTGGAAGTCGTGTTTGAAAATAAAATTCCAGCAAAACGATTTACCGGAAAAATTTACCGAAATGTAAATGTATCGGAGGTTTTTAAGATTTTAGAAACGTTGGGTATACAATTTAAAATAGAAGGACGAAAAATAATCGTCACTAATTAAAAAATAAACAAACAAAAACCGGAAGTGTTTGCGGCACTCCCGGTAGCTGTAAGTTGTCAAAAATAGAATCGGAAAGATTACTAATTATTTAAACTTAGACCAGACAAATTTATGAAATTAACTGTAAATGTTTTTTCTTTAAAAACACCTTTGCTCAAATCTATTTTGATGATGAAAATCATAGTCTTTTTAGTGATTGCTTCCTGTTTTCAGGTACAAGCTGCCGGCCAAAAAATGTCATTCGATTTTAAAAATGTTCCTCTGGTTGAAATTTTTAAGAATATTGAGGAGACGAGTGGCTATTTATTTATGTATGAGTCAAGTCTTGTAAAACGTGATTTGAAGGCCTCACTTTCCATTTATAATGGTGAAATTAAAGATGTTCTTCGGGAATGTTTAAAAAACACCTCTCTGGATTATACTATAGTCGGCAAAAACATCTTGCTTAAAAAGAAAACGATATTAGCTGAACCTGAAAATAACCCTGTTACCAATGTTTATTATTTTGATAAAATAATAAAAGGAAGAGTGATGGATAATAACGGAGAACCTCTGGAGGGAGCATCTGTTTATGCCAAAGACAACGAAAAAATAGGAACGACAACTGACAAGGATGGTCAGTTTTCTTTATCCGTTTCAGATAGTACTAAAATTTTAGTGGTAAACTATATCGGTTTCAAAATGCAAGAAATTGTTTTAAATCAAAGAGGTAGTTTTAATGTAATTCGTCTGGAATCTAAACTGACACAAATAGAGGACGTGATCATTACAGGTGTTTTTACCCGACAAAAGGATCATTTTACCGGCTCATCATCCGTATATAAAGGAGATGATCTAAGAGCAATGGGCAATATAAATGTGCTCCAAAGTTTAAAAACATTAGATCCTTCTATACTTGTCTTAGATGATAAAATGTTTGGTTCTGATCCAAATAGATTACCTGATATGGAAATCAGAGGGAAATCTTCCATTGTGGGCCTTAAAGAGCAATATGGTGTGGATCCGAATCAGCCATTGTTTATTCTGGATGGTTTTGAAACCAGTCTCCAAACAATCATGGATCTAAGTCTGGATAGAATCGAGAGCGTAACTATTTTGAAAGATGCTGCTTCCACAAGTATTTATGGCTCTAAAGCAGCAAATGGTGTCATCGTCGTAGAAACGAAAAAACCAGAAGCAGGTAAATTAAAGTTGAATTATTCCGGCCACTTTAATTTTCAATTTCCGGATTTATCAGATTATAATCTAATGAATTCCAGAGAGAAGTTGGAATTTGAAAGGCTATCTGGATTTTATTCATCACCCCTACCCATCTCAGAATACAATGGATTTGAACTTTATAATAAACGACTTGCAGAAGTCGAAAAAGGTGTCAATACATACTGGATGAGTGAACCTTTAAGGACAGTGTTGAATAGCCGTCATAATATATATATGGAAGGTGGAGATAGATCGATGCGTTATGGGTTAGGTTTGAATTATGGTGAAACAAAAGGTGTCATGAAAGGATCGGATAAACAAATTGTTTCATCAAATATTGATCTCCTTTATAGAATGAAAAAAGTTCGTTTTACGAATAAGGCAGTTATGGACTTTACTGATTCTAATACTGAACCTGTTCCATTTTCTCAATTTTCCAGGGCTAATCCTTATTATAGAGTGACGAACGATGAGGGAATTTATACAATGCTATTAGAGAATTATGGAGGTTCAGTAATAGGAAATCCTGCATACACTTCTCAGCTAAATCATTTAAATAATAAAAAAAGTTTAAACTTAAACGACAATTTTCAAATTGAATGGGACGTAGCATCACAATTGAGGGCAAGAGGGCGTATAGGGTTTAATTATGGTACGATAATAAATGAAAATTATAAATCACCCAAACATCCTGATTATACTAATACAATCGCAACAGATAAAGGTAGATATCAAAGCTCAAATTCGAATAGTTTTGGCTATAATGGAGATGTCTCACTTAGTTATGCGAAACTATTTACTCAAAAACATCAAATAAATATTGTTGGTGGATGGAACTTTAATGAAACAAGAAGCCAATCGGAAGGATACTCTGTGGTCGGTTTTATTAATGATAACTATAGAAATCCGTCTTTTGCAGCTGGGTATCAAGAGGGGAGTAGACCTACTTATATGAAAATACAAGCTAAATCTACCAGTTTCTTTATAAATGGGAACTTTTCATATGATAGTCGCTTTTTATTGGATCTCAATCTTCGCTCAGATGGATCATCTGTATTTGGTATAAATAATCCGTTTACAAATACCTGGTCAGCAGGACTTGCCTGGAATCTACATCATGAAAAATTCCTTAAAAAGGCCCATTGGCTTAATACTCTAAAAATCAGAAGTTCCGTTGGAAATCCGGGTAACCAAAATTTTAGTGCTTACCAGGCAATGAAAACGTACACATACAACGTGTGGCTGCAAAATATGTTTGGCATGAGCGCTTTAATTAGTTCATTCGGAAATAATGATCTGAAATGGCAGAAAACATTAAATAAAAATATAGGGATAGACTTAGTAATGGTAGATAATCGGTTGAGATTTACGTTTGATTATTTTCATAAAGACACAGATCCTTTGCTCGCTTTCATAAATGCACCATCTTCTTTAGGTACGAATACGATTGTTACAAACCTTGGAAGGCAAATCACCAAAGGATTCGATGGTAACGTAAGTTTCTCACCCATTTACAAACCGCGTGAAAGGATTAATTGGACGATAAACTTGAATTTCCGCCATGATAAATCCTATTACCTGGATATGGGAAATGCTCTTAATAATTTAAATGAGGCCAATAAGAAAAATAAAAGTTTACAGAGATATTATGACAATGGAAGTGCCGATGATCTTTGGGCCGTACCTTCCCTTGGCATCGATCCTGCTACAGGGAATGAAATGTTTTTAAAGAAAGATGGTTCCTATTCATTTAAATGGGACGTAGAAGATGAAGTTGTGGTGGGAAATTCACGTCCAAATATCGAAGGAATTATCGGAAATACTGTTTATTATAAAGGGGTATCTTTTTCGGCAAATTTTCGGTACAGACTAGGAGGACAAACTTTAGCTACAGCATTATATAATAAAGTAGAAAATATATCCTTTGCTAACATTAGATACAATCAGGATAAAAGAGCTTTTCACGACAGGTGGAAACAACCCGGCGATGTCGCCAAATTTAGAGGAATCTCTGCTACAGGTCTAACACCTATGTCATCTCGTTTTATTTTATCAGACCAATCGTTTGCAGGAGAATCCATTTCTGCGGGATATGAGGATAATGGAAAAATCTCAAAATACATTCGGGCATCTTCTATTAATTTCCGATTCACTATGAACGATATTTTTAGAATCTCATCCATCAAAGAAGAACGTGGAATTGAATATCCCTTTGCACGGACAATGTCCTTATCAATGAATGTTCGATTTTAAAGACGGAATAGCCTTGATAACAAACAATCATTCCTATTGAGGTTAAAAAAAAGTATACTAATATAAAACATTAAATACATGCAAAAAAGATTAATAATTATAAGCGTTATTCTCCTGTTTACTCTTGGGTCGTGTAAAAAATGGCTTGAAATTACACAAGAGGATAGAGTTATGGAGAAAGAATTATTCAATAGTAAGAGTGGGTTTATGACGGCCCTGAATGGAGTATATGTTGAAATGAATAGCGAAAAGCTTTATGGTGGAAAAATGATGGTAGATGGGTTTGACGTAATGGCGCAATATTATCTGACTAGTGCCTACCATGCTTATATTGATTACGCACAGTATAAATCAGATCAGGAAGTATTTAAAGCGACTTTTGATCAAATCTGGATTCGGTTTTATGAATTGATAGCTAATTGTAATACAATCATCGAACAATGTGATAGTAAAAAGGAGCTTTTAGGTGAGAATTATTATAATATAATAAAAGGAGAAGCTATCGGTTTAAGAGCTTTTTTTCATTTTGAATTATTAAAAATATTTGGACCAGTATATTCTCAAAATAGTGAAATGGTATCCATCCCATATAAGCAAACCTCTAATTTAATCATTTCACCGTTATTAAAGGCAAGTGAGGTAAAGTCTCTGATTATGCGTGATTTTGCAGAAGCAGAAAGTTTATTGGCGAAGTCAGATCCGATTATTACGGAAGGAGTTTTGTTTTCAGAAGATCCGCTAGGCGCACCAAATGATTTTCGATACAGATCAGTAAGGCTGAATTTTTATGCGATACAAGCTTTGATGGCAAGAGCGTCATTATATTTTGGAGATACTCAAAATGCGTTAAAATATGCTGGTAATTTAATTCAGGAATTGCATGTGGATAAACAGTGGTTTCCGTTTATTTTAAATTCAGCAAATCCACAAACCGACGATCGGGTTTACCAATCTGAATTATTATTTGCCATGTATAATACAAAAAGGACAGATATTTTTAAAAATTATTTTATCAATAATTTGAGTGATCTGGGGGTATTAAGAATGGATGAAACGATGCTTTCAAATTTATTCGAGCCTGGTGATTATCGCTTTAGATATCAGTGGGAGTTTCTTAAAAATCCGGAAGAAAAACAGCAACTCTATTTTATTAAATACAAAGATGTAGATGCATCTACTCTTAAAACCTATCGTTATCTGGTACCTATGATCCGGATTATAGAAATGTATTTTATTATGGCAGAGGTTGAGCAAGATGCAGGAAAGGCCCTTGCATATTTGAATAAAGCAAGAAATGCCCGAAACTTACCAGACTTATCCGGAGTAGCCTCTATCAATGAGGAGATTGAAAAGGAATATAAGCGTGAATTTGCCGGGGAAGGACAATTGTTTTTTTACTACAAACGGTTGAATAAACAACAGATTCCAGATGGTAATAATCCTGGTGCTAAAATTACGATGAATACGGATAAATATGTTTTATCTCTTCCTGATAGTAAAAAAACTACCGGTAAATTTTAAATAACAATATTGTGAATACCTAAATTTTATAATCAATGAATAAAGTATGGATTTTCTGGTTTTTTATCCTCACAGGCTTTTTCCTAATTGGATGTAAGGCAGATATGATAAATTATACCGGTAAGGCAGGCATATATTTCGCTATAAAAGGTCCATCAGAGAGTGGTGGTAGTGATTCTAATTCTCTGGCATATATACCAAAGACGGAGATATCTTTTATTACAACGATAAGTAAAGATAGTTTGGTTAATCTCAGAGTAAATCTTTTTGGAAATCTTGAAAATAGAGATCGTGTATTTAAAGTTGGAATTGTAGACAGTGCTACCGATGCAATTGGTACTACGGATTATGATCTGCTTGAAAAAGAATATACTTTAAAAGCAAACACAAGCTTCACGAATGTACCAATTAAGGTTTATAAAACTCCATCCCTAAAGGATACGTTGCGACAAATAATGTTGGAATTAATTCCCACTCCTGATTTTGACTTATCCATGAAAGTTTGGTATCCAATCCCGGGTCAAAGACAATATTCTAATAGTTCCGGATCAGCTGTTATAAACATTAGCGCTATTAGGCATACGATTATTATAAGTGACGTGATCACAAATCAACCCGAAGGATGGAATGCATCTTATTTTGGTGCTTTCTCTAAGAAGAAATATTTATTACTAACAGAATGGTACAGTTTAACCTGGGACGATTTTTCAAAAACAAATATGGATCGCAACAGAT
>JBDSBN010000033.1:0-14743 GCA_039921585.1 Ginsengibacter sp.
ATCTGATCTTCTTTCAATCCAACATATTTACAGGATGCACGTGCCTCGCAACGGCGAATAAGTCCCTTGATCTCTCTGATTTCCGGCGTGTCCTGCTCTAAGGATTTCTTTTGAGCCAGAAAAGCAGTTGCTTTTTTATAAAGATTTTTGCTGATAGTATTGTCTATATGGAAGATGCTTTCGAACCCAACAGTGAAATCCAAAAAACGGGTTACAAACTCATCCGTCACTGCTATATTTCCGCTTGTTTGGTAAGCTACATGCACCTCATGACCCTGATCGTGTAAACGCATGAAAGTGCCGCCCATACTGATAATGTCATCATCGGGATGCGGAGAGAATAATAACACTCTTTTTGGGAATGGCTCACTTCTTTCCGGATGATTTGGAAGATCTGCTTTCGGCTTTCCTCCGGGCCAACCTGTTATGCTGTCGCGCAACATATAATACACCTGCAGATTTACTTCGTAATTATCTCCTTTTTCTACCAGCAGATCACTTAATCCATATTCATTATAATCATGAATTGTCAAACTTAAAACCGGTTTGTTTAATTTCAAAGCCATATCAATAACGGCCGTTTTAATAAGCTGGGGTGTCCATTCGCATTCTCCAGTTAACCAGGGTGATTTAATACGGGTTAATTCTGAAGAAGCAAATTCATCTAAAACGAAAGTGCAGTTATCATGATATTGTAAAAGAGATGCTGGAATTTCATCTGTTGGGTTTTCCTCCACTGCTTTTTTAATGACAGGAGCTTTGGATTTGCCCCAAGCCATTAAAATGATTTTTTTCGCCTGCATGATGGTATTCAATCCCATGGTAATGGCCATGCGGGGTACATCAGAAATATTTCCAAATTCACGGGAATTTGCTATTCTCGTAGAATTATCCAATAATATAAGTCTGGTTTTGGAGTGCATGGGAGAACCGGGCTCATTAAAGCCTATATGACCATTATTGCCAATTCCTAATATTTGAAGATCAATTCCTCCTGCCTCTTCGATTTTCTTTTCGTATTCCCTGGTGTGCTCTTTGATTTTTTCTTTTTCAATCATGCCATCCGGGAGATGGTAATTATTTGGATCAATATCTGTTTTCTCAAATAGGTTTTTCCGCATAAAATAATGATAACTGTGAACGTCATCAGCTTCCATTGGATAATATTGGTCTAAATTAAAAGTGATCACATTTTTAAAGCTTAAACCTTCCTCCTGATGCATGCGTACGAGTTCAGCGTAAAGAGTAACCGGAGTAGAACCTGTAGCCAGACCAATCACTGCCTTTTTTCCTTCGGCAGATTTTTCTTTGATTAATTTGGCAATTTCCATAGCTACAAACCTGGAACCTTCTAATGGGGTTTCAGATATTTTTACCGGAATTTTTTCGAGAGCGTCAGTCAGATCGAAACTTTTTTGCATAGATAAATTATAATGTAGGTGAGGTTCAAATTTAAGGCTTCTGAGTTTTAAAATCGGTTTTTTAATAAAAAACCATTTAAATTTAATAAAAGCAGATTTTAATAAAAAATAATTAACGCAGTGAATAAAATGGAGGTATAATTAATTGGAATGGAAAAATCTTACGCACCTATTTTAAATCCTGTTTTATTTAAAATTGCGAGGGGGTATAAATTAGATAAAAAGAAATCAAGTCTAAAAATATGGCGAGAATAATAAAAATCAGTGTTATAGTATTCTGCATTTTTGGATATACCGCTGTGTTTGCAAAGGATTCCACTATCCGTGTTATTGCATATTATTCTGGGAGTAGCGAAAAACTGGATTCATTTCCGGTGGAAAAATTAACGCATATCATTTATAGCTTTTCTCATTTGAATGGAAATAAACTGGATATTGGAAATGAAGAAAGTATTGCTACCGTTAAGAAAATGGTGTCACTAAAAGGAAGAAATTCCAATTTAAAAGTCATTCTTTCTTTAGGTGGTTGGGGCGGTTGTAAAACCTGTTCCGCTGTTTTTTCAACAGAGGAAAACAGACGCGTTTTTGCAGGATCCGTCCTAATTCTTCTAAAAAAATATGGTGCAGATGGTTTAGATCTGGATTGGGAATATCCTGCAATAGAAGGCTATCCCGGTCATGAATACATGCCGGAGGATAAGCAAAATTTCGCCTCACTCCTTCAAATATTACGGGATACATTAGGAAATAGTTATGAGATCAGTTTTGCCGCAGGCGGTTTTGAAAAATACATGGAAGAGGCTATTGAGTGGGAAAAAATAGCGCCCTTAATCAACTATGTAAACCTCATGAGCTACGATTTAGTTCATGGTTATTCAGTTGTTACCGGTCATCATACTCCTCTGTATTCCACTCCTGACCAATTTTTATCTGTAGATTGGGGAGTCAAAAAGTTAATTGAAAAAGGAGTTCCAAAAAAGAAAATCATTATAGGCGCTGCTTTTTATGGCAGGTTTTGGGAAAATGTTTCTGCAGAAAACAATGGTCTTTATCAATCTGGAAAATTCCTGAAAG
This sequence comes from Ginsengibacter sp., assembly GCA_039921585.1. GTDB lineage: Bacteria > Bacteroidota > Bacteroidia > Chitinophagales > Chitinophagaceae > Ginsengibacter. Next base: position 2,496 of record JBDSBN010000033.1, read on the forward strand.
GGGAATCGATCAGAAATTTAGAAAAATTAATTTCAACGGATAAACACTTTAAATACTTTTGGGACGACACGGCAAAAGCGCCGTATTTATACAATAAAGAACAAAAATTATTTGTCACCTATGACGACCGGACTTCTATCGAACTAAAAACACAATATGCCATTGACCAAAAAATTGGCGGTATTATGTTTTGGGAATTAAGTCTGGATTATAATAAGGGTGGATTATTAGATGTTATTGATCGGGTGAAAAGAAAATAAAAAAGATTGCCCACTCTTTTATAAGCGGGCAATCTTTTACTGTAATTTTTGATTTGTTTTAGTGAACTTCAATCTCATCTGCAAACAGCCACGCTCTTGCTCCTGCGCCCGGCATATTATCCGGAATTATTCCAAGATTTTCAGCCATTACTTTTATATAACGGGCATTTACATCCACCGGAAAAGAAAATTGGCGGGTATGTGCATCTTTTTTTTGATCCACTTTTCTCAACCCTAAACTATTATAAGTTTTTCCATCTTCAGAACCTAATACTTCAATTGTTTTTGGCAGGTATATCCAACTCCCATTTTCATCCAGTGTGTTCAGCACTACTTTTTTTACCGGGGTAACGGATCCCAGGTCAATTTCTGCCTCGATATCTTTTCCGGCAAACCCAAGCCATTCAGAAGATTCCTTTAATCCCTTTGTAGTGACGATCCCATTTACAAGTGAAAAAGCACCTGTTCCCGGGTAAGAAGGTGCAGGACTGTTTTTAATCGTTATCTTTTTTCCTGTGGCTTTATTAAAAAAAAAATCTTTTGTAATAACAGCGCTTTTTCCTTCCGGTGTTTCCATATAGGCCTGAACATTTCCGGAGGATGTAATCAGCACAGGTTCTTTATATAGATGCCAGTCAGTATCCGAATCTTTTTTATAATAAATGGAAGCATTTTTAAAAGAACTTTCAAGATTATATAAAACACCTATATGGTTACTTGTGGGCGTCACTTTTTGTTTTAAGTCAAAATAGGCAGTGCTGTAACTGGCACCCCAAAATTGATAGCGGTTAAAAATATCCGTTATGTGAGATGAAAACAGGTTCCAGTCTTTTTTTTCTTTTGGCGACCAAACGACTTCGCTAAGAGCAGTCATGCGTGGAAAAATCATGTATTCAACTTTGGAAGGATAAGGCATATATTCAGTCCAAACATTTCCTTGCGCACCCAAAATATGTTTTGCTTTCGATGCATCTAATTTTGCAGGCATGGGCTCGTATCCATAAACTTTTTCCAATGGAAGATACCCACCAATCACCACACTGTCTTCGTTTTTGGTTTGTGAATAATCAAAATAGCAATAGGTGTTGGGAGTCATAAGAACATCATGATTTTGCTCAGCAGCGATTATTCCTCCCGCTTCGCCCTGCCAGCTCATTACAGTAGCATTTGGTGCCAGACCACCTTCCAGGATTTCATCCCACCCAATGATTCTTCTCCCTTTGCTGTTTAGATATTTTTCAATTCTTTGAATAAAATAGCTCTGTAATCCGTGCTCGTCTTTTAATCCTTTTTCCTTGATCAATTTTTGAGCATATTCTGACCTTTTCCAATTTGCTTTTGGTGCTTCATCTCCACCAATATGGATATATTTTGAAGGAAATAATTCCATTACTTCATCCAGTACATCTTCTAAAAAATTAAACGTGTATTCTGTTGGAGCAAAAATATCATCAAATACTCCGAAGGTTTGTTGTACCTGTTTGCCTTTTCTGCTCCCTGCCCACGGCGTGTTAGAGGCAATGTACGTATCTTCTTCCGTGAAGCAACTTAGTTGAGGGTAAGCTGCTATTGCTGCAGAAGCATGGCCCGGCATTTCAATTTCTGGAATCACATTAATGTGCCTGTCCATTGCATATTTTACAACTTCTCTTACCTGGTCCTGAGTATAAAATCCTCCATATTTTTTCCCGGTATTTCCTTTACCCGGATAGCCGCCAATGATGGTTCCATTTCTATATCCTCCCACAGAAGTAAGAAGGGGATATTTTTTGATTTCAATTCTCCAGCCCTGATCTTCGGTCAGGTGCCAATGGAAATTATTAAATTTATGATAGGCCAGATAGTCTATAAATTTTTTAATAAAATCGAGATCGAAAAAATGACGTGCTACATCGAGATGCATGCCGCGGTAATCAAAACGAGGATAATCCTGAATGGATAAAGACTGGATTGGATATGAAGAACTGATTTTTGTAGCGGGCAGTAATTGTAATAAAGTTTGCGTGCCATAAAATAATCCTTCATTTCCTCCACCGGTAACGGTAATTTGCTTTTGCGTGGACTGTAAATCATATCCGTCTTTTCTTCCTTTACCACTTACTGTCAAAACAATCGAGTTTTCTTTTCCTTTTTTTGATTTGATCGGAAGAGTAAAACCATATAATTTCTTGAGATAGTGGTTGAGCATTTCGGCTTCGTGTTTGGAGGATTTGTCTGCTATCAACGGGGTCTTATTTGTCAGAATAAAAGTTCCTTCATTTACATTCATTGAAACGGGATGCGGTACAATAAATACATCCTTTTGCTGTGCAAAAACAGAGGTTGTGCATAATAGGAAAAATCCCAGAAGCATTTGATTCATTTGATTCATTAACTATTTATTTAGGTGTTTCTAAGAGTTGTGAAAATACGTTACTTAACGATTATGGCAATTATTTTAAAGCGGATATCAGCAAATTTTTTGGAATGTCTTTTTCCAAATTTATGATGGATCTTTTGAAAAAAATCTTGAGTTAAATCCCTGGTGGGATAATCTCTTATTTAAGAGAAACAAATATATGACAAAACTTATATTTTCATGATGCTGAATTTCAAATGAAAATGTTCTATTAATTGCAAGGATTTCAGATTGGAAATCATCCTTTATTTTTCAGATAATGATGCATCTTTTTCAAAAAATATTTATTGAAAAGAGAAGTGAATATTATTTAAATTCGTATCAGCAATACACTGAGACCGTGTTTTTAAATCGATTATTTACTTATAAAAAGTATCAATATGAAGTATTTTATACACAGCATTGTCCTCATAGTTGTATTTCAATCCTATTCTGTCTTTGGACAACTTCCGGAAAATAATATGAATAAGATTGACACCATGATCATTAAACAATGGCTAAATGGTGCATGGGTAAATCAGGCAAGAACTTACAACAATTTTAATACAGATTGCAGCATTAATACCTCCACTTCGCAAGTATGGGAGAATGGTGTCTGGAAAAATTCAGGATTGAATTCGTTCACTTATCTGCCGACGAAAAAAATAAATCAATCTACTGTTAGTATTTGGATGGATCCGGGTTGGGTAGCATTTAACCGGACAACAAAAACGTATAATGCAACCTTGCAACTAGTAAGAGATTTGCATGAAACCAATTTTGGTATGGGGTGGACAATTCAAAGCGAGAATTTATTTACCTATAACACCAGTAATAGTTATTTGATTAAGGATCTGATGCGAAACTGGAATGGTACCCAGTTTCTAAATTCAGACCAAACGGATTATACACATAATTCCTCCGGAGGGGTAATCAGTGACCGGACTCAAAAATGGAATGGTACGGGTTGGGTAAATTACGACAGCGCCTCTTACACTCTTAATGGTTTGAATCAGGTGACTTTCGCTATATATTTTGATTGGATAAATAATCTATGGGTCAATTATTTGCGGTCAACCGGAACATACGTAGGAGGGAATCTTACGGTAGTAATAGATCAGATTTGGAAAAATAGCGCATGGGTAAATGATGCAAGGCATACCCTAACTTATGACAGTAAAAACAGGGTTAAAACTGTTCTCTCAGAAAACTGGAGTGTTGAACTTAACAATTGGGTCAATGATGCTTTTATAGAATTGATATATACATCAACTTGTTCAGCACTACCTCTTACTTTACTTAATTTTGAAGCAACAAAATCTTCCGGCGATGTATCATTAAAATGGGAGACTACTAATGAGATAAATACTTCCGGCTTCGATATAGAAAGAAGTATAGATGGAATCAATTTTATCACTATTGGAACAGTTAGGGCCGGTGGCGATCAAATTTCTAATCATTATTCTTATCTGGATAAAACTGGAAGTAATCTTCACGGTATTATATATTACAGACTTCGGATGACAGATCTTGATGGAAAGTTTTCCATGTCGAATGTAGCAAAAGTCAACATTGATAGCAGGGCTACGGTATCAATATTTCCAAATCCGGTAAAAGATAAATTATTATTTGTAACAGGGGTGACAATGAATAATGGTGATATCGTCATCACCGGACAGGATGGAAAAAATGTTTTCTCCCAAAAGTTTCCAAGTATCCATGAGAATGCTAAAAACACGATTAACGTTTCAAATTTATCGGCAGGCATATATATATTAAGAATAAGTGATAAAAACAGGACGATTACAAATAAATTTATAAAACACTAAATCGTACTTCCTGATATTTCAATAAAAAATAAATTATTGAAACAGAATTATCCTTTACACAAAACTTTGGCATAAAAGTTTCTAGAGCGGAATTTATTATTCAACTCAAAAAATATTTAAATTATGAAAAAGTTTTTTTTAATGGCATCAGTCGTTGCTTTATTAGCGTCTTGTGATTCTACCACAGATACAGATGTGAGCGTCGATAGAGACACTATTGGCCCGGTAGCTACAGAAACGGTAACTACCAAAACTTATACTCCGGCGGAAGGAGATGTTACCTATAGAAATAAGACTTTATTAGTCTGGCGGGGCGGAGAATGGGTGAAATCTGATAAAGACGTTACATTGGATAATGGAGTAATCGTTTATCAGAATGGGGATGTAAAAAAAGATGGGAAAACAGTACACCTGGAAGATGGGGAAGTAGTAACAAGCGTTGGGGAATTCTTTGACAAAACGGGGAAAGCCATTAGCGACGCCTGGGATTCAACTAAAAAAGGTGTAAGGAAAGCCGGAGATGCAATGGAAAAAGCGGCTAAGGATATAAAAGAAAGCGTAGACGGAGATAAGAATCATTAAGCAAAAAATTGCATTTAAGAAAAAACACCTGAAAATATTATTCAGAAAAAGCCTGGTTTAAAAACCAGGTTTTTTTGTGCCAAAATATTTAACACGTGATCATCCTACCTGTTTTGCATTGAAAGCTCCTTTGTACATTTGTCTTATGCATATAGTCATCGCACCAAATGCTTTTAAAGGAAGTCTGACTGCATCGGAAGCAGCAAATTGTATAGCAGATGGTTTAAAGAAAAGTAGCCTTTCCTGTCGTCTTACAGTATTTCCAATAGCAGATGGTGGAGACGGAACCGCTATTCTTATTTCAGAAAAAATGGAAAGCGAAATAATCAGAATTTTCGTTCATGATCCAATTGGCAGAAAGGTGGAAGCAAGGTTTGGCTGGCATGCAGAATCCCAAACCGGATTGATTGAAATGTCCGAAGCGTCTGGTTTAAGATTATTAAAAAATGAAGAGCTAAATCCTCTTTTAGCAAATACTAAAGGCACCGGAGAACTAATTAAAGCTGCTTTAGATAAAGGAGCCAGGAAATTGATCATCGGTGTGGGCGGAAGCGCCACAGTGGATGGTGGCGCCGGTTTGTTGAGAGAGTTGGGTGTGCTTTTTCTGGATGAAAATAACAATGAAATTTATGATTTTCCGGAAGGTCTGTTAGCTTTGAAATCTATTGAAATAAGTGGTCTGGACCTACGATTAAAAGACTGCGAAGTGGTGGTACTTTGCGATGTAGAAAATAAACTTTTAGGGAAAAAAGGTGCGGCTGCTGTTTTTGGGCCACAAAAGGGGGCAAATAATGAGCAAGTGATTTATCTGGAAAATTGTTTAAAACAATTTACTGAAGTTACCCGGCAAATATTTGACATTGATATGGATTCGATTGTTCATGGCGGAGCAGCTGGTGGAGTTGCTGCTGCACTTGCAACGTTCACTCAGGCTCAATTACTCAGCGGAATTGACTATTTTCTGGATACTCTTAATTTTGAAAAAATCATTTCTGATGCAGATCTTATTATAACGGGTGAGGGTAGTCTGGATGAACAAACTATGGAAGGGAAAGGCCCGTTTGGTGTGGCAAAAAAAGCCCTGAAAAATAATGTTCCGGTTGTGGTTATGGCCGGTAAAATTCCTTTAAAGATAAATGAGGAAATGAGAAAACATTTTAAGGCGATATTCTCCATAGGTCATCATGCAGTATCTCTTAATACAGCCATTGAAAATACTGCCGCAGACCTGAAGCGTACTTCTTGTGAATTAGGGAATTTGTTAGCATTAAAAAATAAGTAGTATTATATCTATGCTATTTCTATAGAGAATTAGCAAGTAATATTTGAAATTGTAAGGTTTAATTTAAATAAAAAAATATGAAAATAGTCGTGTTAGATGCACAGGCGTTGAATCCTGGCGATCTTGATTGGACAGAATTAAAAAAGCTTGGAGAAACCGTCATTTATGACCGCTCATCTGAAGATGAAACTCCCGGCCGAATTGCCGGAGCAGATATTGTTTTAACCAATAAATCCATATTGAATGAAGAAATAATACGCAATGCTCCTGATTTAAAGTATATAGGGGTGATGGCAACTGGGTTTAATATAGTAGATATTGAAGCAGCTAAAAAAAGAAATATAGTGGTCACAAATGTGCCGGCATATAGTACTGCATCAGTTGCTCAATTGGTTTTTTCTTTTATCCTTGAATTAGCGAATCATACAATGTTGTATTCAGATAGTGTTCGAAAAGGAGATTGGGCTAAAAGCATCGATTTTAGTTACCAATTAAAACCAACAACTGAATTGCACAATAAAACACTAGGAATAATTGGATTCGGCCAAATCGGTCAGGCGGTGGCCAAAATTGCTTTGGCTTTTGGGATGAACGTTATCTCCTCTCACAAACACCCGGAAAGAGATAAAATGCCGGGAGTACATTTTACAGATGAAGAAACATGTTTTGCAACATCAGATTTTATTACTCTACACTGCCCATTAAATGAGCAAAATAAAGAGTTTGTAAATGAAAAGCTTCTGAGTAAAATGAAACCCACTGCTTGTTTAATAAATACCAGTAGAGGCGGCCTTATCAATGAACAGGAGCTTGCTGATGCGCTTAATTCAGGAAAAATTGCAGGAGCAGGCCTGGACGTATTATCAACAGAACCTCCATTCCTGGAAAATCTTTTATTGGATGCAAAAAATTGTTTGATTACACCACATATTGCATGGGCTACAGTAGAGGCACGAACAAGATTAATGAACACGCTGGTCGATAATATAAATGCTTTTACAAATGGAGAACCCAGGAATGTTGTCGGTTAGGTTTATTTCAACATCTCTGGTTAAATTGAAATAGGTCAATGATGAAGCAGACTTTAGATCAATGGACAGCATATCTTGCAAGAACGAAACATTCAGTTGTTTTTAAATTCGTAATTTTGAAATGAATCTGAACTTATCAGTTATGAAGATGAAGAATATCTTTGAAATTTTATAACTACTTATTAATCATACAATTATATCACATGCCACATTACCATAAATTAGGGTCAATACCTCATAAGCGACATACACAATTCAGAAAACCCAATGGTGATTTATATTCAGAACAATTGTTTTCTACGGAAGGATTTTCTTCGGATTCATCATTATTATACCATACTCATCCGCCAACACAAATCATTAAAACGGAAGAGCCTTTTAGTGTGATGCCAAAAGTAGCCGAAGAGAAAATGCTCAAACATCGGAGTTTTCAGGGATTTAAAATCAAACCGGAAAATGATTATTTAAAAAGCCGCAAGCCGATTCTGGTTAATAATGATTGCCATATTTCATTGGCTGCACCAAAAACCAGTATGCATGATTATTTTTACAAAAATGCGGATGCGGACGAGGTGATTTTTGTACATGAGGGTAGTGGGAAACTAAAAACCCAATATGGAGAATTGCCTTTTGGTTATGGCGATTATTTGGTTATTCCAAGAGGATCTATCTATCAAATTGAGTTTGAAAAAGAGGAGAATCGATTATTGATTGTCGAATCGTTTAGCCCTATTCGTTATCCCAAAAAATATCTGAGTAATTACGGACAATTATTAGAGCATTCTCCTTATTGCGAAAGAGATATCCGCACTCCCGAAAACTTGCAAACGATAGATGAAAAGGGAGATTTTCTGATCATGACAAAAAAAAGAGGAGTCATGTACCCGATTCATTATTTGCATCATCCCTTTGATGTGGTGGGGTGGGATGGGTATTGTTATCCTTTTGCTTTTTCCATTCATGATTTTGAACCGATTACTGGTCGTATACATCAACCACCACCAGTGCACCTTACGTTTGAGGCACATAATTTTGTGATCTGTTCCTTTGTTCCAAGATTATATGATTATCATCCGGATGCCGTACCGGCACCATATAATCACAGTAATATTGATAGCGATGAATTGCTTTATTATGTAGACGGTGATTTTATGAGTCGCAAACATGTAACAAGAGGATTGCTTACACTTCATCCGGGCGGTATTCCGCATGGCCCACATCCGGGAGCAGTTGAAAAAAGTATTGGCATGAAAGAAACCGGCGAGCTAGCTGTCATGGTCGACACATTTCATCCACTGCAACTCACGATGGAAGCTCTTGAAATAGAAGATGAAAATTATGTAATGAGCTGGGCAGAGTAAAGGCTTCAGCTGCCTACAGTTTTCGCGGGTGTCTATTTCAAGTTGCCGATGGTTTTAATCACAAAAAAAGTGTGATTCTTTATACCACAATCGAATGGAACCTTTTGCTATGAGCAAAACGTTTTTTATCAATTGTGCAGCCTGCATAATATAGTGGAATTGCGGGTATTTTGAAAAGGAGTATTGGGACTAATTTTTATTGATAGTATATGAAATTCTTGTTATCTTCAATTTCATTATTTAATCATTATTAAAAATTTTATCCATGATCAAATTCAACGATTTAAAGAAGGGTGCTTATGTTTTAGCAAAAAGTGATGGCCAGGCTTGGAAGGGTGAGGTAACTGACTTTAATAATGACGAAAAAGAGATTTGTGTCAATAACGGTGTTCAGGATTTTTGGTTTAAAGAAGAAGATCTGTATCCAATTCCGTTGGATGAGGACCGTCTGTTGAAAATGAATTTCAGAAAACAGGTGAATGAAGATGGTTCCGTTAAATATATGAAAGATGCCTTCCGAATTTTAACGCCAAAGCAGAATAACTTTATGCAGTATGAAATATGGTATAAAGATGAAAAAAGACAAATTTTAGAACCAATATATTTGCATCAATTGCAAAATCATTTTCTGGAAATGACCAAAGTTAATTTGACGGATTCCCTGGTTTAATCATTATTTTAAATCCGCCGACTTAAGAGTTGTTGAAATATTAAACGTTTGTTTTAAAGTTAAATAGTCAAGTTCTATGTTTGTTGTGTTTTCTATTAAGCCATAATTCGGAGCATAATAACTATGTATATCTGTTTTTAGAGCATTTCCAGGAAAATACAAAGAAGTTATTTTTGAAGATACATGAACTACTTTATCGTACGATCTTCCATTGATCACTTTTGTTAGGGAGTTTTCTACAATCGTATTAGTAATGGTAATGGGAATCTCAACTCCTTCCAGCATCAATTTTTCACTTTGAGTCCAGGATGTTCCTATTGAAGCATCTCCTTTCAAATATAATCTTTCAAAGGGTTTTTTATTTTGCCCGGGTAAGGTATCAAATTCAAAATAATCCTTTCCGGTTATATTCAGGTATCTGTTGCCTCCAAATGAGAGATCATATATATGGTAACTCCGGTTATTTATGGTAGTATCTCTGTTTGTAGAAGTAATGGTGTAATCCGATTCGATGGCCGTTGATCCGGAAGAATTTATTTCATGATAGGTCCAACTACTTCCGGATTTTGTATTTATATATGTCGTGCTTTCCCTGGAATTCGTTTTGGAATCTTCTTTTTTACAAGAGGAGAAAAGAAATAAAACCGGAAGTATAGTGAATAATAATGTTTTCATTTTGTGTTATTTGTCGTGAATGTAGAAAAAGATTATTTAGAATAAAAGGAATAGATTAATTTTGCCACCTGAATTCTTAAATTAATACACACGGAAACAAAGATAATGCCTGAAAATTTTCTATTTTAAGAAATTGTTAGCAATTTCCTTTAAATTGATTGTTTTTTTATTTCATTAAATTAAATATTTAATCTTATCTTTGCGCTCCCAAAAATAGTATGGCCAAGCAAGCACTTATAAAACAAGACGGAACAATTCTAGAAGCCTTATCCAATGCGATGTTCAAGGTTAAACTTGAAAACGGGCATGAAATATTGGCAACGATCTCAGGTAAAATGCGTATGCATTACATACGGATCCTGCCAGGGGATAAAGTCGGAGTAGAAATGAGTCCTTACGATCTTTCAAGAGGTCGAATCATTTTTAGGTATAAATAATTAAAGCGTTAAGCTAAAAAACAAAAAAAGAAAAAGAAATGAAAGTAAAGGCATCAATAAAAAAGAGAAGCGTTGATTGCAAGATCGTGAGGAGAAAAGGAAGGCTTTATGTTATTAACAAAATGAATCCTCGCTTTAAGCAAAGGCAGGGGTAATATTACCGGCCTTTGTGGCGGTAAGAAATAATATTAAACATTAAAAAAGACAAATTTTTATGGCGCGTATTGCCGGTATAGATTTACCAAAAAACAAAAGGGGTGAAATTGGACTTACATATATCTTTGGTATAGGTCCATCAACTGCCCGTTATATATTAGAAAAAGCAAACGTTGATGTAAACAAGAAGGTGAATCAATGGAATGATGAAGAGCAAACTGCCATCAGGAATATTATCAGCTCCGAGTTTAAAACTGAAGGCGCCCTGCGCAGTGAAGTTCAAACTAATATTAAGCGTTTATTGGATATTGCTTGTTATCGTGGATTAAGACATCGTAAAGGATTGCCTTTGCGTGGTCAGCGTACCCGTACTAACAGTCGTACCCGTAAAGGTAAGCGGAAGACAGTTGCCGGTAGAAAGAAAGCGGCTAAGAAATAAAAAGATAAGCTTTAACGGTCTGTTCACTACAGACCTGTTGAAGCTTTTTTATATGGCTTATTATTCGAATCATTACCAGATATCTAAAAGCCGGAAGGAGGAACGGATTCGGTCCCTGAATGGAAATCAATTTTATCAGGGGATTTCATTTAAAAGATTACCTAAGAATTAAATTATGGCAAAATCAAGTGCGAAAGCATCTTCAAAGAAAAGAGTCGTTAAAGTTGAAAACTATGGCGATGCACATATTGTTGCTAGTTTCAACAATATCATTATTAGTTTGACAAATAAGGCAGGACAGGTTATTTCCTGGTCATCTGCAGTTAAAATGGGCTTTAGAGGTTCTAAAAAGAACACTCCCTATGCAGCTCAGATGGCCGCAGCAGATGCAGCAAAAGTTGCTCTTGATGCAGGTTTAAAGCGTGTGGATGTATATGTGAAAGGACCAGGTTCCGGACGTGAAGGTGCCATCAGGTCATTGTCTCAGTCTGGTATTGAAGTAGTCATGATTAAAGACATTACTCCATTACCACACAATGGTTGCAGACCTCCAAAGAAGAGAAGAGTATAATAATAATTTCGTACGATGCTGCCTGTATTCAATATGGTGCTTCATCGTACATTTTTTTTTCATAACCGGGTGATTCATTAATTTTTGATTTTTAATGATGAATCACCGACACTAAAAAATCAACAATATAAATTATGGCTCGTTACACAGGACCCAAAACAAAGATCTCCAGAATATTCGGAGAACCAATTATCGGAAACCCAAAGTGGTTAAATAAAAACAGCAATCCTCCGGGAATGCACGGTGCAGCTCGCAAGCGTAAAAGTCTTGGCGAATATGCGCTTCAATTACGTGAAAAGCAAAAAGCTAAATATACTTATGGTTTGTTGGAAAGACAATTCTTGAATACCTTTAATGAGGCGGTTGGCCGTAAGGGTGTTACAGGTGAATTGTTAATCATATTATTGGAAGCTCGTTTGGATAATGTTGTGTATCGTATGGGAATTGCTCCCAGCCGTTCTGCAGCGCGCCAATTAGTTTCTCATAAGCACATCACTGTAAATGGAGAGGTTACAAATATTCCTTCTTATTCTTTAAAACCCGGTGATGTAGTTGGTATTAAACCAAAAACTGCCAAT
>JBDSBN010000034.1:0-3598 GCA_039921585.1 Ginsengibacter sp.
ATTGTCTCGCATTAATCTTATTGCTGGCAGGTTGCTCTCCAGCAGAGCCTACGTCCTCTTCAGATTAACGATGCTAATAAAAGGTTTTAATCTGAGAAAACCACCAACCATTTATCAGTACATTACCACTTTAGTGGGGATTTTTCTTTTGTATATTTTTTAGAAAACTTACGGTTAGGACAATTTAAATTTAGAAATCATTCCATTACTCACCCTCTTTCTTTTCCACTTTTTTAATACGATTTAAAAAGGATTTCTCCTTCATTGTGTCATGTTCTTCATCTCCCAATAATAACCCCCAGGCATTTAAGGAATCAACGCGGTCAAAAACAACTTTGCCAATGGCAATATAGGGACCAGATAAAAACATACCGGGAATTCCCCACATCATTTCACCGATAACGACCCCTAAGATCACGATGAGCGGATTTATTTTTACCTGTGAACCCACAATTTTGGGCATCAGGAAATTGCTGTCGATCAGGTGGATGATAATCACCGCAATACCTACATAAACTGCGTGAGGACCACCACTGGTTGCAAAAGTAATCAGAACACTTATGAACAAAGCTGTAAAAATTCCTACATAAGGAATCAGATTCAGCACGCCAACCAAAAGCGCCAGCAGCAGCACATATTTTATCCCCAATAGCCAAAATACCAGACCAGCCAATACTATAACAATACTCATTTGGAAAAACAATCCGGTGATGTATTTGCGAATAATATATTTTATTTGTTCGGCAATGTCATAAATAATAGAAATATATTTTTCGGTAAAAGCAGCCACCATAAAACGCATCAGATGGCGCCGGTAAAGAAGAATAAAAAATGTATAAATCAAAACAAAAACCAACATTAAAATAACAGAAGTAACGGAAAGAACTGTTTGTTCTATTAAACTACCACCTGATTCCAGGACCTTATTTGTTGTCGTATCAATATATTCGGTTTGGGTGGCCATTTTTATTCTAAATGCATTCTGGAGCCACATTTGCAGATTGTGAAAGAGGTCAGCTAATTGACTTTTTAATGCTGGCCATTCCTGGCTTAAATCAGATATTTGAGATCCTAAAAGATAAATAATGGCAGCACAGGCACAGATAAACAGCATCACTGCAACCCCCGCAGCAATTGCCCTGGAAAAATGCAATTTATTTTCCAGGAAATTGGCAGGTTTTAAAAGTAATATTGCAAAAAGAAAAGAAAATAACAAGGGCAGCAAAACACTTTTCCCAATGATAACGAGGAACCCTAATCCAATAAGGATAATGAGTGCACAGGCTAATTTGATATAGAATGGAAACCGAATACTTTGCATAATATATTTTTGAATTGTACTATCCAAAGGTAGTTCAAGAACGTTTTTCCATTACACTATTTTTTATATACATTAACCGACACGAGTGACAAAAAACGATTCCCTTAACAGCAATTATTTTCCCACCTTTGCAGCATGCACCCAAAACATTTATCCATCAACGATTTTAATTACGATCTGCCGGAAGAAAAGATAGCAGTATATCCATTGGAACGCCGGAGTCAATCGAAATTATTGATTTATGAAGGAGGAAGGATTGAAGAAGATATTTATCAAAATATAGCCCATTATCTACCGGAAAATACCTTCCTTGTTTTTAATGACACAAAGGTTATTAAAGCACGGGTACTTTTTCAAAAAATAACCGGGGCGGTGATAGAAATATTTTGTCTCGAGCCGCATGAAGCCATCAATGATTATGCGATCATCCTGCAACAACAAAAATCTGTACGCTGGAAATGCATGATTGGTGGGGCCGGAAAATGGAAGGAAAAATTTCTGGAAAAAACTTTATTGATCAACGGACAAAATGTTACTCTAAAAGCGGAACTGGTCGAAAAATTACCAGACGCCTATGTCGTCGAATTTTCGTGGAATCCGGAAGAACTTTCTTTTGCAGAGATCATAGATAAAGCAGGGAATACTCCTCTTCCACCCTACATCAAAAGAAAGGCAGAAGAGAAGGATGCAGAAACTTATCAGACAATTTATTCTGCACACGAGGGGTCCGTCGCCGCTCCTACAGCGGGTTTGCACTTCACAACGGAGATATTTGAATCTTTTGAAGATAAAAATATCGATACCGGATTTGTCACTCTTCATGTGGGTGCAGGTACCTTTAAACCAGTGAAGGCAGAACGGATGGAACATCATGAAATGCATGCGGAATGGATTGATGTGTCAACTTCATTTTTACAAAAACTATTGGATAATCTCCAAAATGATATTATTTGCGTAGGTACCACTTCAGTGCGCACGATTGAGAGTCTTTACTGGATGGGATTAAAATCGCTCATCAATCCATCTATTGCCATGCAAGATCTTGCTTTACATCAATGGGATGTATATCAAGAGGAATTTGAAAGAGCAGAAGCTTCTCCACAGTCATGCATAAATGCTTTATTGGATTATCTATCCAACAAAAAACTGGATAGGTTATTCATCCAAACGCAGATCATCATTGCTCCGGGATATCAATTCAAAATCGCCAAAGGCATGGTCACTAATTTTCATCAGCCAAAATCTACCTTACTATTATTAGTATCCGCCATGATCGGGCAGGATTGGAGAAAGGTGTATGAGTATGGTCTAGCGAATGACTTTCGCTTTTTGAGTTATGGAGATGGATGTTTATTAAGGTCGAATGCTACGCGTTGAATATAGTTGAATGCTGCGCGTTGAATATTGTTGAATGCTGAGCGTTGAAAATAGTTGATGCTGCACGTTGAATATAGTTGAATGCTACAAGTTGATTATAGTTGAATGCTGCGCGTTGAATACTTCGTGAACTACAAACTATAAACTAATTCACCATCTTATTCGCACAACTACTGCTGGCAAAGGCTTCCGGTTTGGCTTTAAAAGCGAAACCCATTCCTAAAATATACCCTGTCGCTTCATGGAGGGCTTCATTACTTTTAAACTGTGGGTTGGTATTAATATCTGCATGCACTTCCATATCCACATCGTATTTTGTGAACAGGTCGCAGAGTTCATAAGCGATCTCAATACTTTTTGCCACTTCAACCAACATTCTCTCCTTGATAGAATATTGGATCGTCGACTTTTCGTTATGAATGAACATAAATCCTCCTCTACCTTCCCGTAAAAAAACAATGACAGTGGCAAACTCTGTTTCGTGACATCTAACCTGACTGTCAGTACCAATGCAGACTTTTAATCTATAACCATTTCCGGTTTCCCTTTTTATGGCATTTTCCACAGCGGATTTTATAGGAATGGCAATTCCATCTCCATTAAATTTTCTCCAAAGCATGATTAGAATTTTAAGGTGATTATATGAATAGGGCCGGATGTAAATGAACTGAAATACTATTTCACAATTTATGCTTTCCTAAATTAATATCACAATTTTTCTATCAGGCATTCAAAGAGCAACCGCCAAAGAATACTTCTAAGATCAATACCATACCACAAAACATGAATTACCGCATTAAAATCTATATGACTAATTAAAAAAAAATCGAGTAGGAAGGTAGCCATTAGTTGGCTACCTGTCCTCTCACACCACCGTGCGTACCGTTCGGTACACGGCGG
>JBDSBN010000035.1:0-6125 GCA_039921585.1 Ginsengibacter sp.
CATGTTTCATATATCTGATTTTATTTAACTTAATCACAATGAGCGGATATTCATTTTTCAAAATGAGATGTGTTATTTTTGCCGGCCATTGGTTTTAAAAACGGATGCTTTTTTTCATCACAATGCATAATTTTCACAAAAACATTTTTTTATATTTTACCTAATTGGGGCAGATCAAGAAAATATTATCCGAAGAAAGCGATGAAGCCTTAATGCTGAAATACAAAGCAGAAGGGAATCTGGAAGTATTGGGAGAACTTTATAGCAGATATATGGATCTGGTTTATGGTGTATGCTTAAAATATTTTAAAGAGCCCGAAAATGCCAAGGATGCGGTCATTCATATTTTTGAAGAATTAGTTACAAAGTTGAAACAATACGAAGTGACTCATTTTAAAGGATGGCTTTATAGACTGGCAAGTAATCATTGTCTGATGAAATTGAGAAAAGACAAAACCGGACCCAGGCAAGTGGATACAGATGTTATGCAATTGTCGCAAAATATGCATCCTGATGAAGAGACAGATCATTTGGAAAAAGAAAGGCAGTTTGATTTAATGGAATATTGCATTGAATTATTGCCGGAAGAACAAAAGCAGGCGATCCGGTTGTTTTATTTAAAAGAAAAATGTTATAAAGAAATCGCTGAAGAAACCAGCAATGATTTGAATAAAATCAGAAGTTATATACAAAATGGCCGGAGAAACTTAAAAAACTGTATGGAACAGGAAGCTTTGAAAAAAGTTTAATAAATGGACAAGAAGAAGAAAACATATACAGCTATTGATTTTGCACGTTACTATGATGGTCACATGGAGGCAAAAGAAATGCATGAACTTGAGAAAGCTGCATTGGTAGATCCTTTTTTAGCAGATGCTTTGGAAGGATATATGCACACTTCTTCAGCTGTGGAAGATGTCCAACATATAAAATCTTTATTGACGGAAAAAACTGTACAGAAAAAAGTACGTTCCATCGCCTCTGTTAGCCGGAATGTATGGTGGCGGGTAGCAGCTATTTTTATTTTAATTGGCGTTGCCGGTTATTTCTTTTTTGATATGGGAGAAGAGGAAGAAAGAACAATGGCAAAAAATGAATGGAACCATATGGATCAAAGTACCGGGCAGATTCTCTCTTCGGATTCTGATACTACGGTGACGACACCGGAAAAAGAAAAAAGGGAGGTAGATTATGGTAGCCTGCAAATGAATCAAACCGAGGATAAAGAAAGTAAGGAATCTGTTGCCCGGTTAAACCATTTGTCCACTCATACACAGAAACAACTGACCGCTCCGTTACCGGAAAATTTTTCTCTGCAAAAAAGAATAGAAGATACGCCTCTAAGTGTGAGTGATTACGCTCCGCTAGAAAATAAATCCACCGATGGCAATCAAATCGTCTCCGTTTCTGTTTTAAATGCAGACAGCCCCATGAGGAGTTTTCAAAAAGGGGAAGCTGTTGCCCGAAGTGTTTCTAAAAACAATGAAGAATTATCGAAAGTGGGCGCAACCGAGACCCGGAGAAAAAACCAAAGTGCGAAAGTTGCCCCGGTTTATTCTTCCGAAAGAATTAGCAACGTGATAATTCCTTCACAATCCAAACTTTTACCAATTGAAGGAGTGGAGAATTTCAGTCGGTATATTTCCAAAAATATGGAAGAAAAAATCGATGAAAATATGAAGTCCCTTCATGGAAGCATCGAACTGGAATTCTATATAAACAAAGAGGGAAAACCGATAAATATCCGTGTCTTAAAGTCTGATTGCCCTCCGTGTGAAAAACATGCCATTGCGCTTTTAGAAAATGGGCCACTATGGAAAGGGGATATGGAGGAAAGAGGGGAAATCAGCTTTTTATTTTTTCCCCGACTACCGTTTTGATAAACAGCTATATTATTTCAGTTTTTGGATCCTAATTTGAAATAACTGGCGAATTTATCCACATCTTTTGAGTTTTTTTATTCGCCTAACGAATAGATGCAAACGAAACACTTTCTATAATTACATTCTATACAAAACAGTCCAGCAAAGGATCACAGCACTTTAAACCAGAGAACAACCCTCCAGAACTCAGGAGTTAAAACCCGTAAATACTCTTTAAAAAAGAAGCAACTCTACGCTGGGGGTATCCTTCCTTATTTTTTTATTTATGATCGAATAGGTTTTAGCGTTATATTGCAAACCCAACCCGAACTCTGCTCCTTTTGAAGACTGAATGGCACTCTTGATTTCTATCATGAGTCATTTTAATATTAATCAGTCTTCACCTTTATGAACAGAAAAATTACTCTGCGGAGCCTCACCACGGCTATACTATTCTTGTTTTTTGCGTTTCCTTCCTGGGGGCAAATTATTTATTTCCATGATTTTGAAACAGGCACAATAAGCGGGAAACATTATTCTGGAGCACCCGCCACCTTAGCTTCTAATCTGTTAAATTCTTCGTGGACGACTTCTTATGACAATGGGTTTACAAGTTATTCAGGAAAATCCGGCCAGGCACTTGGGTTAGGAAGTATCAACGGGAATCGAATAATAAACTTAACGTTTGATGTCGCTCCCGGATACACTTGTAATATTACATCCTTCAATTTTTGGAGACAAAGAAGTAATACTGCTCCTGAAACAATAACCATGACAATTAATGGTAAATCGGTAGGAGAAGTACCAAATACACCTACGAGTGGCAGCAATATTGGAACTACTAATATTGTGGATTTCAACAACCTTACCGGAACTGTTGCCATCCAGCTATCATTAACAGGTACTGGCGGCACCTTTCGTATAGATGATTTTACTCTTAATGGTTTCTTAGTATTTACAGGTGTTGAGTCCCAACAAAGCGGTTACTGGAATGATGGTTCTACCTGGGTTGGTGGAATTGTTCCTAATCTAAATCAAACGGTTTTGATTAATGAAGGACATATAGTACATGTGGATGGAACTGGTATCCCTACCAGAAATGCGAACACCTATATAAACGGCACTTTTCAGCTAAATACCGGAGGATGGATTGGTGGAAGCAACCAGTTTATTTATGGATCAAATGGCACCTTGAATTTTAATACAAATGGAGAATATGGAGTAGAAGCTAATCATATATATTGGCCATCGGATAATGGTCCGGTACATGTCAATGTTTTACAGGGCGGTACAGATTTAACCGGCGGTTTACTATTAAATAATTTATCCCGCATAATCAATGGATCTCTAAACTTATGGTCTGGCGTGAGGTTTGAAAATGGTGGGTTAATTCAAATAAATGGTACCTGCCAGATAAATCAAGGTGGCTGGGTTTCAAGTCCACTTACATATGGACCAAACAGTACCTTAATTTACAACACGAATACAGACCCATACAGGAATGGTAACGAATGGACTCCAACATCCAACCCTACCAATGTCATTTTAAATGGGAATACGATCTTAAATTATCCGGTAATTGGACCTGAAGAACGGAGTATATCCGGGAGCCTGACAATTGAAGCAGGCTCAGCATTATATATGGACTATGATAGTGTAAATGTCAATTCCTTAACCATTGGCGATTTATTTTTATCTGGTAATCTTTCTCTTGGTACCAATCCTGGTGGAGATTTAAAAACAACCGGCAATCTGCATTTCTCACCAGGATCTAATTTCAACTCAAATAATCGAGCGATCTTTTTTATAAAAGATGGAATACAAACGATTAATAACACCTCTGCGACGTCATTGACCATTCCTTATATGGTTATCGGTAAAACCGGAGGCTCCGGTACAACTGTGCAAATGAATGCAGATGTATCGATATCAGCACCAAATACAGGAAATGCACTTTCATTTATTAATGCAAGTGATGTATTAGACATGAATCATCGTTCTCTGACTATTGGAACAATGGGCACAGACAATCAAATAATTGGTCCCGGAAGTTTTAGAGGCAGTCAGACCTCTAAACTGATTTTAACCGGCAATGGAGATATCGGGACTATCCGGTTTTCCGGTACGCAGGAATTGGGAAATCTGACTATAAACAGAACTATAAATCTTCCCGCAGTTACTATGGGCTCCTCACTAACGATCCACAATAATTTAACGCTTACAAATGGACATATTACTCTGGGAGCAAATAATTTTCAGATACAACCGGCAGCAACAATTACTGGCGGTGGAGTAAATAGTTACATCCGAGCAAATGGAACCGGGAAGTTGATCCGGTATTTCAATACAAAGAATCAACCAATCAATCTTCCGGTAGGAGGTTTACAATACTCTCCTGTAAATTATGAGATAACGGAAGGAAACCTGGTAAATAATGCGACGTTTCTATCTATTAATCTGGCTGAAAACAAACACACGCAGAATAACTCTTCCACAAGCTATTTGAATCGGTTTTGGAATGTTTCCGTAGCAGGACTAACCACCTATAAAGCCGATGCTCAATTTTATTACAATCCGGCAGATGTCACAGGCACGGAAGCCAACATTTTAAGCGCCGCTTATGATGGTGCTCTCTGGCAAATGGATCATCCTGCCAATACGACAAATCATTTTTTATCTTTTACCGAAACAGATGATTTAAATCGGGCTTTCACCGGAGGAAATCAGTTTGCACCACTGGCCAGTCACCGGTCAAATTATTTCAGGAGCCGCAGTTCAGGTGACTGGACGACCTCAGGCACTTGGGAATCTTCATATGATAATGGAGTTTGGTTTAATGCCACTTTTTATCCTACTGCTCTGGCGAACAATATACTGATTCGAAATACACATACAGTTACCTTAAACCAGGCAACTACTGTAAAAAGACTCACCATAGAATCCGGTGGAACATTAACCAACTCAGGGCCAAGTGGTGGTTTTGATTTAACGATTGCAGGAGATGGCACATCAGATCCTGCTTTTAAAATTTATGGCACTTATCTTTTATTTGGGAAACAGCCAGTATTTCAGCCTAGTGCTACAGCCAGAGTTTATGCAAATGGATTGGTGAGGGCAGATGATAATAATGGTGGACAGAGTGAAAATTTTGCATCTAACACAAATGTTATGTTTGAATCCAATGCTGTATTTGAATGGAATATAGAAAAACCCTTTAAAACTTCCGGAGTTACTTATTTTCCAAATAGTTTACCAACAGATATTCCGGTCTTTAAAGTATCAAAAAATCCAGGAAGTGTAGGAACCGGTATTCTAACCATTAATGGAATACTAAATGTAAATACAGATTTCACTTTTATAGGAGGATCAAATAAGACCTTCAGAAATGGGATAGTAGGAAATAGTACATTAACTCAAAATTCTACGGGCGGAAATAGATTTACTATTAATGGATCCAATGCGATATTAGGCGGAAACAATCTTCGAATCAATTTATCTAATCAGATGTACCTAGAAAGTTCTGTAACTGTTCTTAAAGATTCAATTGTTGCGATATCAGGTGCAACTTTAAATAACAATACCGTGGGAAATATTTTCTCCATTGAAGGAACATTAGATGTAACTGATATTACCATTACAAACACAACAGGGAAAACAATTACCGTAGCGAAAACAGGGACATATCGTACAGCTCATCCGGGTGGTTTTTCAGGAGGAGGATCTTCTATTCCTTCAACTGATGGAATAGTTTCTCTTCAACCAGGTTCAACTGTTGAATTTTATCGAAATGGAAATCAAGACTTTGACAAGCGTGACGATTTTTCCAACTTAATTTTTAGCGGTAGTGGAATCAAAAGAGCATCTTCCGGCTTTGTTCCGGTGGGAACAATTACCATAAAGGAAAATGCGATTTTGGATAGCCGCGGTCGAAACATTGGAAACAGTCAGACCAATCTTACGATGACTGATAACAGTCGATTTATAGTGAGTTCCACCGGGCGTAATCCTGAAATAGATGGCGTATACAACTTACTCGGCGGAGTGATTCAATTTGATAACTCTAGTGGAACAAAACAAACTATTCGAGGAACGACCTCTTTACCTGCGGCAGGAAGCCCGGTTGTTTACAATCAAATTGAAGTTACTGGAACCAATGTAGGAATCGGAAGCGGGAATATTAATCTCCGGGATGGTGGAAAATTCACAGTAAAATCAGGAGGAGTGTTTGAAGTAAATCAGCGGGCAATTAAAGGAGAACCGGGA